>CAJVYO010000017.1 GCA_913009515.1 uncultured Methylococcaceae bacterium | reverse complement strand
CATAATTTAGATGAACTTACCCACGCGGTACATAACTCACCTAAGCCCCCTGCTGACCGCGTAAGCATCAGTGCAAAAGCCTTAAGCAATACTCAAGAACTTATTTTTATTGTCTCCGGTGCAAAACACGATGCCGTGAATGCATGGAAAAATAAAGAAGATTTACCGGTCACGCATTTATGTCCTGCTACGGGCGTAGATGTCCTTCTCTCTATTTAACACTCAAATTACCACGGTAATTTACTTTTTATCCTTACTGTTTAAACATTATGAAAGCTTGCGAATCCGGCACTCCCCCTGAAGATAACAAAGAAGATCGCGTTAATATTGGACGCAACCATGAAGCTCTATCCGTTTTACGACGCGGCGTAGGTTTAGTCTTAGTTTATCTGCCTATTATTACACTCCCGTTCGTATTTATGAGTGCTTATTTATCTTACTATCATTTAATTATGGTGGGTGCGAAAGACCTTAAAAAATTATCTGATTTTTTGCCTAAACGTGAAACGCATCGTTATGAGTATAAAAATCAAATCACTATGGATGGCAGCTTTATATTAAGTTTTGCTCAATCTAAATTATATTGGATTCTGAATTGCACCTGGTATTGCCCGGTGAGCGTAGGTTTATTTGAATGGCACGCTTACCTTGTTAAAGTCATTGAAAACTGGTGGTGTCCGTTCAACCATGGACGCAAACAAGGCTATGATAATGCAAAAATTGACCAATCTTTTTGGCATATTTACCCTAATGAGCTTGAAAAATTAGAAGCTGATGATGCGAATGATCCCATTTGGAATGATGGCTGTTCAGGTTGCCCAAGTGCTGCCTCTCAAAATGATGATGATAAAAAATAATCATTATATAAAATGATAAAATTTATTATTACCGGTGGGACATTGGATAAACGCTATAATCCACTTAACGGTGAATTAGAGTTTCCTGTTACCCATCTGCCTGCGTTATTACAGCAAGGACGCTGTACGCTGGCACTAAACTTTCAACAACTGATGTTAAAAGACAGTTTAGATATCAATGCAGCTGACCGCATAGCGATTACGACAGCGTGTATCAATAGCACTGAACAACGTTTGATTGTCACGCATGGCACGGATACCATGGTCAATACTGCCGCACAAATTGCGCAAGCAACACTCACTAAAACCATTATTTTAGTCGGTGCTATGGTGCCGTGTACGATTCAACAATCAGATGCCTTATTTAATCTTGGCTGTGCGATAACAGCGGTACAACTCTTACCTATAGGCGTTTATATTGTGATGAATGGTCAAATATTTAACTGGGACAAGGTCATGAAAGACACTCAAGCAGGCGAATTTAAAGCGTTAAATCATGCGTGAAAAAAATCAAATTTTGGTCGAGGTACAGCCTGAATACTTGGCAATGCAATCGGAACCTAATAAAAAAAAATATGTGTTCTCCTATACCATTACGCTCACTAATATTGGTTTAGTGCCTGCAACGCTATTAAGTCGTCGCTGGCTTATTACTGATTCTAATGGCCGTATTGAAGAAGTGGAAGGCACTGGCGTTGTCGGAAAAACACCTTATCTCAAATCAGGTGAAAGCTTTTCTTATACCAGCGGGGTTTTGCTGGATACCTCTGTCGGTGTAATGAGTGGCCTTTATAATATGCGTTCTGAAGAAGGTGACTTTTTTGATGCGATTATTCCCCGTTTCACTTTATCCATTCCCAGAACCTTACATTAACCATGAGCATTTATGCCATTGGCGACATTCAAGGCTGCTATGAAGATTTACAACGCTTATTAACACGCATCAAATTTAATCCGCATAAAGATAAATTATGGTTTGCGGGTGATTTAGTTAATCGTGGGCCGCAATCCTTACAAACCCTACGTTTTATCAAATCATTAGGGGATGCCGCTGTCTGTGTTTTGGGGAATCATGATTTACATTTATTAGCAGTTGCGTATGGTTATGGCTCTCTCCGCGCCCAAGATACCTTACAAGATATTCTCGATGCACCGGATAAAGACGAGCTCTTAACGTGGCTAAGACACCGACCGCTATTTCATTATAATCAACATTTTGGTTTATTACATGCCGGCTTACCGCCACAATGGGATATTCCGATGGCTAAAAAAAGAGCCGCTGAAACCGAAGCTATCTTGCGAAGTGCTGATTATTTATATTTTTTAAAAAATATGTACGGTAATTCACCGACACAATGGCAAAAAGGTTTAACCGACACTGAGAAATTACGCTTTACCGTCAATTGCTTTACCCGTTTACGCTTTTGTGATGCTGACGGGCATTTAGATTTTAAAGAGAATGGCAAACTCGGCAGTCAAGCGAAACACTTACAGCCGTGGTTTAGCATAAAAAATAGAAAAAGTACCGATATGACGCTTATTTTTGGTCATTGGTCAGCACTCGGTTATCATCATGCCCATAATTGTTATGCCATTGATACCGGTTGTTTATGGGGTGGGCAATTAACCGCCTTAAAACTAGGAAAAGTGCCTGAAAGAATCAGTATTGATTGCCAAGGCTATCGCAAACCCACAAACTAACGCTTAAGTTCTAAAAAGGTTAAATCATCAGATTGTTCAGTATCCCCTTTAAAATGATTTAACTTCTCAATTAAGCTATCCATCGGCTTATCTAGCAATAATATTTCACTAATATCTTGCTCTAATTGTGCTTGCCCATATTCCTCTTCTTCACTATTTAATAATTCAGTCATCCCATCGGAATAAGCATATAAATAATCGTCAGCCTCTAAAATATTACCTACAATCGGCTCTATCGCCTCATCGATAATACCCAAAGCCATGAAATGTGACGGAATACGTTTCAATAATTTTGCGTGTCGATAAATTAAAATATCTGACATACCACAATTCCATAAGGTCACGTCACCGGTCGCATGATTCATTTCAATAAAAATACCACCCAAAAATAAACCAATCGGCAATTGCAACACCATTTGATGATTTATTTCAGCCACAATCTCTGCCATCTCCATATTTTTATAGGTCATGCTATAAAAAATAGAAAATACCACCGGGCCACCTATTGCCGCAGTTAAACCATGCCCTGTAAAATCACCCAATAAAATATGCTGAATATCTTTATTTTTAAACGCCGATAATAAAATATCACCCGAAGTCTTTTCAACTGGAATTTCAATAATTCTTAAAAAATCCATATTACACACTTGTGAATTTTTTATATTTAATAACACATTTTCAATGACTTCACGCTCATAATTTAATAGTTTTTGTGTCTGATGCAATGCCGCTTGTAGCTCTAACATTCTACGCCCACTATCTATGCGCGCTTTTAATTCCGCATTTGAAAACGGCTTTACAATATAATCATTCGCACCGGCATCTAAACCATTAACAATATCATCAACCTCACTACGAGCGGTTAATAAAATGATAAAAGGCGGATTATCTGTTTTGATAGCTCGAATATAATGGCATAGTTCAATACCATTCATATGAGGCATTTCCCAATCGATTAATAATAACAACGGGGGCTCTTCCTGTTCTAAAATTAACCGTGCTTGCTCACCATCTTCAGCTAAAACAGGCTCATATTGCCATTTAGCGGTCACCACTGATAAAATTTTTCTTGATAATAAATCATCATCTGCTATTAATATTTTCATTGCTGATAAGCCCTTAATATTTTTACTAATTCATCGCTATGTTGCTTAAATTTCTCTAATTTTAGTCGCATATCATCAGCAACATTTTCTAATTTAGCAGCGGTTTCTATCTGAAATGCCAGCTCACTTAACCGCATCACCCCTACATTTGCGGCAGAGCCTTTTATTTTATGTGCTTGTTTACAGATATTATCATAATCGTTATGCTCTATTAATACACAAAGCTCTTCAATTTGATTCGGAAGCTCGTCTAAAAAAGTATCAATGACCATATTGATAAGTTCTTTATCCGCCATCATTCTTTCATTTAACGCCGCTTCATCAAAAATAAGCGTATCTTGCTTATCCTCTATCGCGATTGTTTTTTCCGCCTTATTAACCTCTAATACTGTATCCTGAGAATCTACTAACCATTTATCAATAATCGCCTGTAATTTATTAATTTCCATGGGTTTCGCTAAAAAATCATTCATACCCGCGGCTAAACATTTTTCTTTATCACCTTTCATCACATTTGCTGTCATTGCCACAATCACAATATCTGATTGCTGGTCACCCTGACGAATTTTATCGGTGGCAACATAGCCATCCATAATAGGCATCTGACAATCCATTAAAATCAATGCATAGGTTGATTCAGCCAATAAATCTAATGCTTCTTGACCATTCGCCGCGACATCAAATTGATAACCTAATAATTTAAGCATCCCTGTTGCAACGATTTGGTTAGTTTTATTATCATCTACCACTAAAATAGTTTTTTCAATTTTTTTAATAGACGGAGTAATCACGTTTAATAAGCTAAGATTTTCTTTATTTGGTCTCTCTATCCGCTCTAAATATAATGAAAACCAAAAATTTGAACCGATACCTAATTCACTTTCCATGCCTATTTCACCGCCCATTAATAACACTAACTCTTTACTAATGGCCAAGCCTAAACCTGTTCCACCAAACTTACGTGTGGTTGAACTATCGCTTTGGCTAAATTTTTTAAATAATTTTTGTTGTTGTGGCTCACTTAAACCAATCCCTGAATCTTGAATCACAAAACGCATGATATCCATCGTTTCATGCACGCCAATTACGTCATAACTTACCGTCACTTCGCCTTCTAAAGTAAATTTTATGGCATTATTAATTAAATTATTTAATATTTGACGAATACGAGTTGAATCACTTTTATACCAATGTACCGCATCCTTTTCATTAAGATTAATTAAACTAAGTTGCTTACTATCTGCATGATTTTTTTGATTATTCATCACCTCTGCCACTAATTGTGTCAAATTAAAATCATGTAAATCTAAAGATAATTTACCGGCCTCTATTTTAGAAAAATCAAGAATATCATTAATAATCGTGAGTAACGATTGAGCGCTATTTTTAATTAATTCAGCTCTTTCACGCTGATCACTATTTAAATGGTCATTTAATAATAAATCAGTCATGCCAATAACGCCATTCATCGGTGTTCTGATTTCATGACTCATGGTCGCTAAAAACTCGCCTTTCAATTTATTGGAGGCTTCCGCCTCTAATTTTGCTTTTTTAGTTAATTTAACAATATCAGCCTGCATAATACTGGTTGCAAAGATATTCGCAATTTCTTTTAAAAATGACAGTTTTTCTATATCGATATCAATAATTATATTATCTGTATATAACAATAGTATACCGACAGTTTTATCATCGCTCTGCTCGCTATCATAAGCATGCATCCCCCTTAATGGCACAATATAATGCCCATGCCCTTGATGTCCTTCTCCTTCATCATCACCTTGACAATTTTCAATAATTTTAATATCTGCTGACTTCAAACCCATTTCACAATGGGTTAATGCCATTTCTATATTAATATCTTCACGATTTGAATAAAGTTTAAACTGTTTTTTCTCTTGATCGTATAAAAATACGCAGCCTTTTTTATATTTGGTTAAGTTTGATAAGTTTAATAACTTATTGACGGCATTATCCAATCTCTTTCGCAAAGATAATGAATCGGTTAAGGCATGAGCAATCGCTAATTTAATTTCTGTCGCTTCTAATATCTGCTGTTGTTTTATTTCAGTATATTTTCGTTCACTAATATCAATTAAAGAACCAATAATACGCAATGACTGACCCGCATTATTATATTCCATGGTCTCGCCACTATATATTACCCATATCCAATGACCATATTTATGACGCATACGTATTTCATAGCTCCAATTATCTTCAGGTTCACTATCAATACAACACTTAAAATAATTAACATCATCATCATGCACATAGTCTAACCACTGCGTCATACTAAATAACTGCATAGCTTGTAATGAATAGCCTAAAATATTAGCGAGTCGCTGATTAACAACAATAATATCATTTAAAACATCCCAATCCCATATACCACCGCCCGTGCTTTCTAGCACCATTTCTAAACGCTGTTGATTTTCTTTTAATGAAAATTCATATTGTTTAATATTACTAATATCGGTACTCATAGCAATATAATAGGTTTCACCTTTTTTTTGAAATGCCATAATACTGCTTTCTAGCCAGTAAAATTCTCCCCGCTTATTTTTATTACGAATCTCACCTTTCCAAACCTTTCCATTATTAATAGTTTCAAATAGCTCTCTATAAAAATCTTCACCTTTATAGTCAGAATTTAATATATTATGATTATTGCCTAATAACTCTTTTTCTGAATACTGAGATAATTCACAAAATTTATCATTCACAAAGGTGATAGTGCCTTTTAAATCCGTCATACTAACAATAACATGTTGATTTAAAGCAGTTTCTTGTATCTTTAAATCATCTAAAGCATGTTTCGCTAAACGATGACTATCTTTCAAAGACTTCCATTGCTGTTCACGAACACTTAATAAATGATTAAAAGCAGACACTAATATGCCCACTTCATTATCGCTCTTCATTGTAATACGAGCACTGTTATCGCCTGTAGAAATTTTACACGCAATATCAGTTAACATCGTTAAAGGTTTAGTCATTTTATTAGCTTTCCACAATGCTAATATAGTTGTAAAAATACTGACTAGAAACAAAAATTTAACAACAATATATCTTAATTCATTAATTGATTCTAATACACTATCATCATTTATCTCACTAATAATATTCCAATCTATTCCCAGCACATTAATCTCGTGATGGATTGCTAAAACAAATTCACCAGACAATGATTCATAGTGTAAAATTTCTTCTGACTCATCTAAATAGGGTATATTTTTAACTAAAACCTCATTAATAGGAAAATTTACTATAGGCGTACGTAATAATTCATCTCCACCTACAATATAATGATATATATTATCTTTTTCATTAATTACTTTGTTATTAATTACCGATAATATTTTTTCATAATTCAATTCTAATACCATTACACCGATAATATCCTTATTAAGCATAACGGGAGCAGACATAAAACTCACTATTTTTTTACTATCTTTATCTCGCCAAAAATCACTAAACAAAACACTGCTATCTACAACGCTTTTGTCCACTATTTTTGTTAGTAAGCTTTCATTAAAGTCAAGCATCATATTATGGCCTAAATATGCACTAGGTTTTATACTATAAAGAACATCTCCACCTCGTTCAATAAACATAACATTATCAATATAGTCATAGCTTTCAATAATATTATTGATATTATAATTATAATTTTCATTAAGCTGATGCCAGCTATCACTTTTCGTAAAATCAACTAAAGGCTGTTGATTTATCTGTCTAGCCTCGGTTAATTTAGAAAATAAAGTCAATGTCTCTTTATCCCTAATAAAATAGCTGATATCCATCACTCTATAATTAAACCAATTATTGATAAACTCTATATTTTCATCGGCTACTTTATGTAAATAATAATGACTTAATTTATATAAACTTTGTCGGCTATAGTTATAACCGAGCCATGTAATTAAACTCGCAGGGACTAATGCTAAAATCAAAAACCAGATTAATAAGCTTTTTCTCATAAACTTTTTTCCCAAACGGGTAACAAATATTGCTGACAGTATTGTTCAAAATCTACATTTAACACCTCATCAATCGCTTCAAAAGAACGATATAGCACTCTTAAATCGACCTCGTACTCTTGAGTCATACTATTTTGTAAAGCTTCCTTGGCAAGCTTAATCGCAGGTCTCTTAGATTTTTTTGCAGGGTTATTCAACGCTGCCTGCTGCTGAATATAAGCAAATGCCGCTTCGGTAAAAAAAGCATCGGGATGGTGTTGTCCTTGCTGGTAACAGTCTATTAATTTATCTAAACTCTCGCTATCAATATCCTCCGGTTTAAACGTATGAAAAGCATCTTTAGTGATTAAATAGGTTGTTTGCGAGGAACTCACTCGATTAATGATTAAATGATGCAACCAAGCCCCCATAAAATCTTTACCTTTTATCTTGGCATGACGATAAAACAAACTGCCATTTTGATAACAATTTGATAAATAGCCGACTAGACGCACGCCTGCAAGATTGATATCAATAGCTTGCGGCTCTAACATGTTTCCTATACCGATAGCATTGATTTTATCGACAAACGCGTTAATTTCCATCTGTTTTTGATTAAACATTAAATCAGCAAGTCCGCCTGACACCCATAAACCCTGTGCTTTTAATTTATCTAATGATAAATTTTCACCTTGCAACAAAGCTTTTATCCACTTTTGGTCAATATTATATTGCTCAATACCTTCTAACTTAAACGGCTCATGCTCAGGATTTTCATGCTGACGCGGCTTTAAACGGATATTTAATTTTTTCTCTAAAAAATAACCTTGCGGATGCCTATAAAAATCAAATACATCAGCGGTTTCAATTATTTTTAATCGCTCTGCCGGTAAATTTCCTTGCCACCATAACGGCGATACACTCGATTTTTTCAATAAGGCTTGTGCAATCGCCAAATCCGTTTGGTTATAGCTGATTAATGACGTATTTTCTGCAAAATACTGATTACTAAAGTTTTGTAACGGGTGTTCAATCACCAAATCATCTATTTGATAATACGCCTGCATAATATCCAGTAATTCATGCACCACAACAGAGGCTGGAATAGTTTCATTTTCACTAATGGATTGCCCAATATAAGTGATAATCAGCTGTTTGCGTACCGATAATAAAATTTCTAAAAATTGATAGCGATCATCGGCACGCCTTGAACGGTCACCCATTTTAAAATCTTTGCCCAGTAAATCAAAGGTTAAATAATGATCAACATGCGGAAACTCGCCTTCATTCATGCCTAACATCGCAATAATTTTAAACGGAATAGAGCGCATAGGTAGCATAGAACAAAAGGTGAGCTGCCCGCGTAAAAAACCATTACTTGATTTACTTTCCTCTACTCTGCCCTCTAGCCACGCCAAAATCACCTCTAATGATACCGGCTGACTATGAATTTCTGCAAACTCAATACTTGGCTCTAATAAAATAGTATTAATCTGTTGTTTTTCAGCTAACTGGGTTGCATCGAGTTGTTCTGTAGGAAATAATAAATCTGCATAATATAATAATTTTTCTGACCAGTCCGTCAAACTATAATTATTAGCTAATGCTTTGCTAGCTTCAAATAATAAGACGATAAAATCATATAATCCCCCTAATGCTTGCGATGAAGTGCCTTCTATCTCTTTGTAAGGTAGTATATCTTCAAAAAAAGTCTCATCAGTGCCTACGGCATAGCCCATTAATAATCGTTCTAATCCAGCAAGCCATGTATTTTCAGGTGATTCAGGTAAATCCAGTGAGGCTTTATGCTCGCCTGACTGCCCCCAACGGACGTGGGTTTCTGCAATCCAATGACGAATTAACTCTACATCAGTTTCAGTGAGATGAAAACATTGGTAAATTTCCTTTTGATTCAGTAAATCTAATACTGACTGCCAACCAAAACGCCCCTGCGTTAAACGCAAAAAACGAATATACGCATCCAAGGTCGCATTACTGCTACGCAAACTCCTATCGGCAATACTATGCTGAATACCATTAAAAACCGCATTAATAAAAGGTGCATATTGTTGAATATCCGGTGCCATCACAATAATATCACGCAATTCTAATTCTGCATCTTGCTCTAAAGCATGTAATAACTGCTCCTTTAACACCTCAACCTCACGCATACGCGAGTGACATGAATGAATGCTTAATGAACTATCTAAAGCCAAGCTACGCCCTGCTATTCTGTTTTTTAAGATATCATTTTGTAAGTGTTGTAAAACGCTTAGGCTGTTTTCATCGGCATTTTCTTCTTTGGAAAGACTGTTCTGTTCAAAGCTATCAATTTCCATATTAAAAGCTTGCTCTAATAACATTTGCTGAAATTCGCGTCCTTGTTGTCCTAAACTTGCTAATAATGGATGGCCATTTTCAAAGTCATCTAAATTAGCCTGTTTACGTGACACAATATCCGCCCAAAATTCTTCCGCAGGATTTAATAAATAAAAATGCACCTCTGTATGTCGAGATAAGCCTTGTAAAAAAGCCATAAATAAAGGCGGCATGGTATTTAAACCCACAATAGAAATGCGTTCGGGTAAATATTTACTTAAAGTACCTTCAGGGGACTCATTAAATTTTGCAATGGCTTTTAACCATAATTCACCCCGATGCTCATCGCCTGTTTGGGCGATTAATTTCACCCATAACGCTTGTTGCCATTTTTCCGTCAAGGTATCGTAATGCAATTTATGATGCGTCCAATCATTTAACATCTGCGGGCGCATCATTTGATATTGATCAAATACTTGGGCAAGGTTAGTGGCTAATTGAAAGCGTTTTAAGGCACTATTCTCCCCTTCTAAATAACTTTTTAACGGTGAAAAAACCTCATCTTCTAAATCATTTAATAATAATTCGAAACGCCACACCATCAACTCTCTTACAAACACGTCGGTATTTAAACGACTGTGAATCTGCCGTGCCATTTGACTAAAAAATTTACCTGGAAAGAAAAATTCAAAATTAGCATACACCTGTGAATGCGTTGCTAACTGCTGCGATAACCAACGCTCCATGCCTTGGCTTTGAATTAAAAATACCTCAGTGCTCAAGGGAGATGACAAAGGATTTTTTAAAATACTTGCTAAATGTTCCAGTAAATTTTCAGTTTTATTAGAGCTATGTAAAATAAACATAATTTTTTGAGGTGAATAATTTAAAAAGGGTCATATCAATCATTGCTAATAAAGCATAATTCTCATAGAATGAAATATCATCTTATCCCGTTTAACGGGATAAAATCACTAAATATTAAGGAATAAATATGAATAGCACTCAAAAACTAATGGCAGCTGTCGTTGCTGTCTTTGCAATAGGTTTTTTAATGGTTGGTTCAAATAAAGAGCAAACCAATGAACAAAAAGAAGCCGCGGCTATGATTAGAGCTTTAACCGCGATGCAATCGATGGCAAACCAAAAGTGTCCCTCTGCTATTAAACGTAAAACAGGCGATACGGTTTATTTTGCAACCTCAACTGATACCGATAAACAAACTTATGTATCACTCACTTGGGATGCATCACAAACAGAAGATAAATACAGCTTTGATAAGGCAGTTTGTACCTTACATTTAACCGTCGGTGGTATTTCTAAATTAGTTATTGATGGTGAAACACTGATTGAAAAAGAAGTAAAATACTAAGATGCCAAAATTTATTATTGAACGTGAAATTCCTAATGCTGGCACGTTAACAGCAGAACAACTACAAGGTATTTCACAAACATCATGTGATATTTTAAATGCCTTACCTCAGTGTCAATGGCTAGAAAGTTATGTCACCGATAATAAAATTTACTGTGTCTATATTGCAGATAATGTAAATACAATTAAAGCTCATGCTGAACAAGGTGGTTTTCCGGCCAACAGTATTGCTGAAATTAAAACCATTATTGACCCGACGACTGCTGAATAATAATTTAGCAACCGTACCATTCCCATCAAGTAAAAATTAATGGGAATGGACACATTACATCATAAAAACAAACGCCTAAATGTCTGAAATTTTTTTTATTTTAACCGTAATCTATGCGGCTTATGTTATTCATAATAGCTATAAACAGTCTAAACATCAGCCTAACGAAGTTAAAGCTCATAAAATTAACCAGCCTCAAGCTATTAAAAATAACTCACCTAAAAAAATACCTCACGCGACTAAAGCCAAAAAAATTGAATTACGCACGGTATTCATGAAAAATCCTCATACCGGTGAACAAGCAAAAGTTGCCAGCAATTACAGAATGGTTAAGCGCTGGGTTAAGGAAGCACTTGTCGAGGAAAAACTGCTCGATAAAATTTATAAAAATAATGAATTAAATGAGCAGTCAAAAATAATTATTGCCGAAGCCTTATCTATTATTAAGGCTATGGATAAATATAAAGCTTAGCCCAATATAAAGTGTCGCTGTTATAAGCTAAATAACTCACGCATCTTTAAACCTGAACGTTCTGCCCGCATAAAAGCTTCGCCCACTAAAAATGTATAGATTTCATTATCTAACATTAGCTGTACATCTTCTGGCGTATGAATACCACTTTCAGTAATAATTAAACGTTCAGCGGGAACCATCGATTGTAACTCTAACGTGGTTTGCAAAGTTGTTTCAAATGTTTTTAAATTACGATTATTAATCCCAATTAATGGCGTATCTAATGCTAATGCTCGTGTCATTTCTTCCGCATTATGCACTTCAACTAAAATATCCATACCTAATTCAATCGTTGTCGCGGCAAGCTCATGCATTTGTTTGTCAGATAAAGCCGCGACAATTAATAAAATACAATCTGCACCTAATGCACGTGATTCATGTATTTGATAACTATCAATCATAAAATCTTTACGTAAAACAGGCAACGGACACGCATCTCTTGCCATCTGTAAATTTGCCTCTCCGCCTTGAAAAAAGGTTTTGTCCGTCAAAACAGATAAACAGGTTGCCCCATTCATTGCATAATCTTGAGCTATTTCTATCGGTTTAAAATTTTCTCTAATCACACCTTGGCTTGGCGATGCTTTTTTTATTTCAGCAATAATCGCAGGTTTCTTAGTTAAAGCCTTATCCTGTAAAGCATTAGCAAAACCACGCGGGGACTCCATACTGCTCATAATATCGGATAAATCTGCAATAGACATGCGTAATTTACGACGACCTACTTCTTCTGCTTTTTTTTCAAGTATCTTTTTTAAAATATCAGGGGTATCAGTCATATCAATAAAGGAATGTATTAAAAAATAAAGCCTTATTATATTTCTATTTTAGCTAATCTTAATAAAATATTTTAGGCAAAAAAAAACCCAAGCTAATTAAAGATTGGGTTTTTTAGTATTTAAGAGCTTGACAATTTCCTACTTTCACATGGATAAATCCACACTATCATCGGCACTAAGCGGTTT
>CAJVYO010000016.1 GCA_913009515.1 uncultured Methylococcaceae bacterium | reverse complement strand
GTTGTCGATATGCCTTTATACCCCACACAATATAATAGTGCACTCCGCTCAGTGAGGTAATAATAGTGACTACCCATAAACCATACTCAACTGCCCAATATGGCATTGGCAGATCGGCGAGACTGACAATAACCAAGAGCACATAAACTATTTGAGTTAAGGTGCAGGTTTTACCAAGTAATGAAGGTTGAATTTCGTAATGGCAAATAAAAAAATGGTATATCAATGCCCCAATCACAATAGCAATATCTCGACCTAAAACTAATAAAACAAGCCAAAGAGGAATTTGCGCTGTCCAGGCCAGCATAACATAAGCCGTAATCAGTAATAATTTATCGGCCAAAGGGTCGGCTATAGCACCGAAACGTGAGCGCCAATTGAACTGACGTGCTAGAAAACCGTCCACACCATCTGACAATCCTGCGATAAAAAATATGATTAGAGCAGCAAGGTATTGCTGATCATAAACGCATACCGCAAAGGGAATAATTAATAGTATACGTATGATTGTCAAAATATTCGGAATTTGATTTATAGTTAGCATCTCATCCTTCGATTTAATTTATCAGGACTGAGTTATTAGATAACCAAACAAGTTGCTCTGTCAGGAAGGTATCAAAAGCATTCTGAGTTTCATAATTAAATTTCCGTGCGCCTCTCTGCCAACCGCCTTTCAGTGAAGTATGCTCAGTAAGTTCATAAACTAACTCAATTTCACCCTGAAAAACGTTTTCCTCGCCATTATGATGAATATCTTGTGCAAAAGGACTAGTGAAATCGTTATGTTCATAATCGAAAATCAGCATCATCTGCAAATCGGGCAAGAGATGTATTTTTAATTCTGCGGAAGCAAAATGATTAATATAGCCAATATCATCATGATATTGCGCGCTTTTCGCGTGATCTGTATAACCACGTTCAAAATGGTACCCGGCCAATAACTCCACATAGTGATTAATTTGCCACTCTATATGCGATCCTACCGTAAAAAACTGTGTATTTCGATAAGCAAAAGGAGCATCATAATCGCGCATACCATATCGCACTAAAGCACGCAGAGCTAGGTTATCAAGAAGCTTATGCTCTAAATTCATAGACAAAATATGATTATCAAGTCGTTCATCCGCTTCTTGTTCAAATTCTTCATGGCTGTCATGTGATAAAGACTTTTTACCTATATATAAGCTAGGTACGAAGTCATACAGTAACTTTATTCTGGTATCAGCACTAAGCTCTTGTGCCAGCGTTAATTGAAAAAAACCATGCGAATAGACTGAATGATTTTGAAAAATATACCCACCCGCATCAAAGGCAAGCTCAAATTCACCCAATTCATTTTGCGTAAGCCACTTGATATACACATTCGGATCATAGACCGCATCAGCGCCCTGTCCCGGCTCATCAACAATCGGTTGAGTCGGATCCTCCTCCAAAGACAGCTTTCTGGTCACGGAAAATAAGCCCACATCATCTGTATAATACACGCTAAAATCACCACCGCCGTGCCATTCGGCCTGAACAATCATCGGTATGAATAAAAAAATTGCCCACATTTGTCGAAGCATAACATTACCTTGCATAATAACCTTTTTTAACTTATTTATATTTGGTTGCTCAGAGTTATTGATGATGTCACTAACGAGTAAGCACCAAAAACAATATTAAATAACTCTAATATTATAATACTAATAGCTTCATCAAAGTGAAAAACAGATTATTATTTATCTGAAAAAACGGATGTAAATTCAGCTTAAGCACAAGCAACACATAATCCGTGCAGCTCTATTGTTAAGGATGTGGGTTTAAACTGAATTTTTTTACTCATGGTAAATAATGACTCATATACGGGAGCGGCATTAAGCTCATAAGCATTCTTGCATTGGTCGCAAATTAAAATGACGGATTGATGTTGTTTTTCAGCTTGTAAACAGCCAATAAAGGCATTCAGTGATTCTATTTTATGAACAAGCCCAGCGGTTATTAAAAAATCTAATGCACGGTAGATGGTAACAGGCTTTGCTTTGGCATCTTCTACACGAAATAAATCCAGTAATTCATAAGCACCGATAGCTTTATGGCTAGAGCAGATAAGTTCTAAAATACGCCGCCTGATAGTGGTTAAGCGCACGCCTTTTTTGACACAAATAGTATCCGCGATGTGTAAAGCTTGTTCTAAACAAGCTTGATGATTGTGGGGGTGTTGTAATTCGTCGTTATGCATTAATTTAGTCATCTTAAAAATTTATTTTCACCCCGATTTCAGCACCTATTCCCGGCTCTGGTGCGACGGCTTTTAAAAATGACGTAGAATTGCGTACTGTCTGATTCAGCAAGTTATTACCTTTTACAAAAAATAACGCATCGGTCGTCTGAGAAATTTGCCAGTTATACGCCATATTCACATCCAGTAATACATAACCAGCGGTGTCAGTTTCATTATTAGCAGTATGGGTTTGTTTTGCTGCTCGGGTTAATTTTAAGCCGGCTGAAAAGTCTGAATAGGCGGTGGCATCAATTTGAAATCCATAACGCAGTGGCGGCATAAACGGTACATTGCCGCCTGAATTTAATTCTCCGCGTACATAATCTGCAAATAGTCGCCCATCAAAGCTATAACTATCCGCATGCCAAAGTGGAAAAGCAACTTGAGCTTCAAAACCATAAAACCGTGCATTTTGTTGGTCTACTTGATAAACCGGTAAGCAACTTCCGTCACACGAGGCATTGATTTGTTCAGTATCTAAATTAAAATAATTTCCTGTCGCTTGTTGAATAATATAATCATTACTCCAGTTATGAAACACATTTAATTCAGTTGATAAGCCATGCCATTCGGTTATAAAGCTCATTTCCAAATTATACGAGGCTTCTAATGCTAAGTCTTCATTACCTAGCTCATAACTTTGTGTTGCAAAATGTACGCCGTTGGCAAATAATTCTTGCACATTAGGTGCTCGTTGAGCATGGGTAAATGCCAAGCTAAGCTGAATATTATCGGTTGCTGACCATAAGGCGGATAGTGAAAAATTAACCGGGGTATGTTCTTTGTCCGTATGATTTACGGCTGCGATATGCTGATACTCTACGCGTAATCCTGCTTCGTAGGTTACTGCCCCAACATGAATATCTTCAACGGCAAAAAAACTATAATTTTGTAAAATAGATGGCGGTATAAAGGCTTCTTCGCCTGTCGCTTCAAAATCCTTATGTTGCATCTGAAAGCCAAGTGCTCCGTGATCAATAAAAGCCAGTTTTTTATGGACTAATTCAGCACGAGCTTCTATGCCTTGATTATCAAACTGGGTGCCAACAGTGATGGCATCTTCGAGTTCAACATGTTGATAATCATTATACGAGAAGCGTAATTTTAGTGTTTCTGCCCATGAAAAAGGTTCATAAATTTCTGCCTTTACATCATAGCGAATTTGTTGCATTGCGATGCGTACTAGCTCGTCTGGATCTGCTGGTGGCACACCGTAATTATTATCTAGATAATTAATTGAAAGCCCTAACATGCCCCAATCATCGTTCCATGAACCCCCTGCAGTTGCACTCCATTTTTGTGCATCCGTATTACTCACAACGCCTGTTTTATTGGCGTTATTTGGCACTTGGTAGGCGCTATTCTCCCGAAAAAAACCATCCAGATGCCAAGCAAATTTATCCACGCCGCCTTCATTTTTTAAGGCACTCGTCCATGCATTGGAAACCGAATTATAGCCTTGTGAAAATGTTGTCTTCAGCGTTTCAGGCACATACATGGGAATACGATTATCGATAACATTAACTACGCCACCAATTGCCCCGCTACCGTATAGTAAACTTGCAGGGCCGCGTAAGACTTCAATTTGTTGGGCAAATATACCTTCGGTACTATTGGCATGGTCAGGGCTGACATCGGAAATATCCAGACTACTAATGCCATTTTGCAGTACTTGTACGCGTGTACCTAATTGCCCTCTAATCACTGGCCGCCCAACACTAGAGCCGAACGAACTACTATGTATGCCTAATTCTTGCTTTAAAGTTTCACCGATGGTTGCACCTTGTTTAAGTGCTAAATCAGTGCCGGTCAAAATATTAACCGGATGCATGGTTTCGGCTGCTTTTTTATGTAGCGGCGTGGAAATAATAATAGGCTCTAGTTTTTGTGGCTGTTCGGCTTTTGCTGTACAGGTTACAGAAAGTAAAGCCAGTGGGTAAATAAGTCTCATAGGAGAAATCAAATGCTAAGTAAAAATGAAATGTTATAATATTACATATTAAGGTGAAAAAAAAGCTTTTTATTTGATTGCGTTTAACGGTAGGTATTTAGTGTATGGCTGATTTTATTGGTGCATAAAGCTCAATCAAGCTTAAAAACAAATTTTATTGCGACCGGTTTCTTTGGCTCGATAGAGATTGACATCTGCTTTATGAAGGATATCATCGAGGTTTTCATCGTCTGTTTGATACGAGGCAATGCCAAAGCTGACGGTAAATTGAATGATTGTGCCTTCTGATTCGATTTTGATTGCAGCAAGGGCGAGACGAATACGCTCGGCTAATGCTACTGAGATATCAAATTCTAAATTTGAGATAATTAACGCAAATTCTTCACCACCCATTCTTGCAAACACATCGCCCTCTCTGACTAAGGACGATACTGTTTTTGCAAACGCAATTAAGGCTTCATCACCTACCGCATGCCCATATTCATCATTAATTTTTTTGAAAAAATCAATATCACACATAATTACAAATAATGGCTGTTTTCGTTCTATAGCGGTCGCTAATAATTTATGGCCGGATTCAAAAAAATAGCGTCTATTATTGAGTTTTGTTAGGGGGTCGGTATTGGCTAATGCTTTTAATTTTTCATTGCTGATGACAAGTTCTTGGGTTCTTTTTGCAACGGTAATTTCTAGCTTCTCATTATATTGATAGCTTGCATCCAGTAATTGCTGTTCATGATGAATCAATTGCTCTTTTTGTAATTCAAGATGGCAAAGCATTGAATTAAATGATTTTTCAATGACTTTTAGTTCATTTTTTTCTTTGATGCCAAAGAAGATAGTTTTGTCGTTTAAGCTGTTTAAGTCTACCTTTTCAATATTTTGTACAAATTGACATAGCGGTTTGAACAGATATTTTTTTAAAACCCAAAAAATAATAAGCCATAAGATAATACTTTTAATCACCGCAGAAATAATAATAGAGATGACACGAGTTTTGGTGCGTTCAAATAAAATACTTCGATCTGAGAAAATCACTATATCGGCAAGGTCTATTTTTTTTAATGCTTGATCTCTAATGGCTTGACCGTGATTTATTTTGAATTGATGGTAAATAAAATGGGTATCATTGACTTCGCCCCTTGAGAGCATCAGCTTGCCGTTGTTATCTTTAATTGATAGGCCGGTGACAAATTGCAACTGAATGACGCCATCGGCAATACTTTTTACCTGCTCATCATCAAAAACCCATAAAGCCTGTTCTAACGCCCGTTTATTAGACTGCTCAACAGATTGTAATTCGGACATAATCACCTGTTTTGAATCTTTTAATTCAATAAAAATTTGTGTGGCGGTAATAATAATTGTAAAACAGAAATAGATACTAAAGATGATATTTAATAGCTTGATTGAAATAGGGTTTTTAACTTTTTCTGTTTCATTATACATTTATAATTCTTCTTAAATTAAGGTGAAATAATGTATCTATGAATTTAAAGCATCAATGTAATACTCGATGCTTTTCAAGCATATTTTTTTATTGAGTAAATACTATCAGATTCTATCATTGACAGTATAAATTAACCATATGATATTCAATGTTATTTGTCTTTAATGACCTCTAACACGCGGTCGACTAACACTTTTCCCCCTACTCGAAAATAGAAATTAGGCCAAATAGCATGAGCTTTAGCTTGCCAATCATCTACTTCATTAAGCGGATCGATAAAAATCATGCCTTTATCTTTAGCAAATTGAGTGATTTTTGCATCTTGTTTTTTGACACTATCCCAGCTGTACGCTTCTGCTTCTTTTGCAGCTTGCGTTATCCATAACTGATTTTCAGCGCTTAATTGTTGGTAAAACGATTCAGAAATCATATGCGGGGCTGTAAACATAAAATAGTGAATATTGGTAATATATTTTAAGACTTCCCAAGCCTCTTTTTTCATATTCACGCCATCAAAAATAATGGTGATAGGATTTTCTTGTCCCTGAATTAAACCAGATTCTAATGACGGATATATTGCAGTCCAAGGCAGTGGTAGGGCTTCTATTCCCCATGAACGAAAGGTTTCAAGCATTAACTGATTGCGCGGAACACGAATGCGTAAGTCTTTCAAGTCAGTGGTTTTTGTCACCTGTCTTTTATTATTTGCCAAGAGTCTATAGCCGCCAATAAAAAAGCTCAAAGGGCGAACATTAGATTCCAGTGCTGAACGCTGTGCTATTTCTTTCATCAGCGGGTCATGGAATAACTTTTTAATGCCGGCTTCATTGGGAAATAGATAAGGTAAGGCAAGAAAGCCTAGAGAAGGGGCAAAGGGCGTTAGATTATTGGTGGCAATCATACCCATATGGGTTTTACCATCTGCAATATTCATTACAATATCTTGCTCAGTGGTGATACCAAATTTAAGTTGTACAGTTAGTTTTCCACCAGAAAGACGTTCGACGGATTCTTTGAACTTTGCCGCATATTTCCAATAACCAGAGGTTTGCTTTGCAGTTGAAGCCTCAAATATTAGTGTTGCGGTGTGAATTTTAGCTGTTTGCGTTTTAGGGAATGCTTTTTCTAAGCGTTGCTTATAGTTATCTGCAAAGGGATTTCGATGGCTAGGCTGCCAATCCACCCAATCCGACATGCCATAATTGGCTAATATTTGAGAAAATTCGCCGGTATGTCTAAGCTCAGTGATACCTTTAGTGATCGTATCTGCAAATACTTGAGCCTTGCTGTGCTTTGGTGAAAAACCGATAAATAGATTATCAGGGGGAATTGAACCGGCTTCGTTGAAATTTTCGATTTTCATTTTTTTATAATGAAAGTCGATGATATTTTTATCTTCTAAGAATAAATTAATGCGCTCGGCTTGCAGCAATTTTATCATGCGTTGGCTGATATTTTTACCATGAAGTGGCAAAATTAATGCCTCATCGTGGCTATAGCGTTGAATGTAGCTGTCAAAAACACCGTAGGATTTTCCGCTTTCAACGGCAATGGTGCGGCTATTTAATGAATTTAAACCGGTATAAAGCCAGTCATCTTTTGGGGTGGTATAAAATAAATAACGGATTTGGCCGATACTTTCATTGGGAAAAATAAGTTCAGGGGCATTTCTTTGCAAAATACCAATAACCCCATCAATTTCTTTAGATTTTATTAATGATATTGTCCGCATCATTGGGAAATAGCTAATGCTTACTTTAATGTTAGATTTTTCAAAGATGCGTTTTATAATATCAATTAGCACTCCCTGATTGGCTGAATTTTCAGCACAAATATAAGGACATCGTTCGGTTACGCCTAATCTAATCTCGGTATCGGCTTGCACCATAGAAAATAGATTGATAATAATGCTGATTAAAACTATTAAGGGTTTAGTGAAAATAGTCATATTCATCGTGCGGTTCATTAAGTTTAACGATGTCTTATTTTAGTCGCATTTGATGTATTGTTTAAGATTTTCTAGGGGCTGAATGCGGACGTGGTTTTCTTGAAGGAGGTCTTTTCTGAGGTCGAGCTCGAATGACGGGAATTTTAATGTCAGGTAATAAGTCAGCGGTTATTTTTTCAACAGGTACTTTATGTTTAATATAGCTTTCAATATCGGGCATTGAATAAGCATACTCTTCGCAAATAAAGCTAATCGCTTCGCCTTCTGTGCCAAAGCGTGCAGTTCGTCCAATTCGATGTACATAATCTTCAGGATCTTGGGGTAAATCGAAATTAAAGACATGTGAGACTGCATCAATATGTAAGCCACGTGCTGCAACATCGGTGGCAATCATGATAGTGGTTTTATTATTTTGAAAATCAGTGAGTAATTGTTGACGTTTTTCTTGGGGGACATCACCCGTTAAGCGCACACTTTGATAGCCATTAGTATGTAAGGTATGAGCGAGTAGTTCAGCACTGGCTTTAGTATTTACAAAAATAATACTACGTTTAGGCTGATGAGTTTGGATAAGCCCAATGAGCAAAGGTATTTTTTGGTCATTCGCAGGACAGAATGCAAATTGATTAATTGAATCTGAGGTCATGGTCTCTGTTTCAATTTTAATCATTACTGGCTGATGCATATGATCATAGGCGAGTTCTGATACTTTAAAGGATAGAGTTGCAGAAAACAGCAAATTGAGGCGTTTTTCAGGGGCTGGCATCCGTGATAATAAAAACCGGATGTCTTTGATAAAGCCTAAATCAAACATTCTGTCGGCTTCGTCCATCACCATGACTTGAATAAAATTTAATGAAAATGCTTTTTGACGATAAAAATCAATCACTCGACCGGGTGTTGCAATAATAATATCGGGGCTGGATTGAACGGCTTTAAGCTGTTTTTTATAGTCTGTACCGCCATAAATAAGCGCGATATTAAAATCTAAATGTTTTCCAAGTAACAGTGCGTCTTTATGAATTTGAATGGCTAATTCACGCGTAGGGGCGAGAATCAAAGCCCGTGGGCATTTTATAACTTCACTTTCATCATTCAGCAAACGTTGAAAAGTGGCTAATAAAAAGCTGGCGGTTTTTCCCGTACCTGTTTGTGCTTGACCCGCGACATCGCGGTCACGTAAAGCAATGGGAAGTGATTGCTCTTGAATAGGGGTACATTGATCAAAGCCCGCATCATCTAAGCCTTTTAAAATAGCCTTTGAAAGCTCTAAATTAAGAAAGCGTGTGTCTGTTAAATGTGTTTTTTTCATAAGTCGTAGAATACAGCAGTAAAGGATTTTTTGCACCGCCTGTAATGAAATACCAAGCATTTTAGTGTAGAATTTTTAATTGACACTTTTAGTGTAAATATTGATTCGATTTTATCCCTTTTAGGAGTACATACATGAGCGTATTAGTTGGTAAACAAGCACCTGATTTTACAGTACCTGCTGTTTTAGGTAATGGTGACATTGTTGATTCTTTTAGTTTTTCAGAAGCGACAAAAGGTAAATATGCGGTTATTGTCTTTTATCCTTTAGATTTTACGTTTGTTTGTCCAAGTGAATTAATCGCCTTAGATCATAAAATGGATGATTTTAAAGCCCGTGGCGTAGAAGTGATTGCAGTGTCAATCGATTCTCATTTTACGCATAATGCATGGCGTAATACTGCGATTAATGATGGCGGTATTGGTAAAGTACGTTACACAATGGCGGCTGATATTGCCCATACTATTGTTAAAGATTATGACGTTGAAGCTGAAGCACCTGCAGTGGCTTACCGTGGTAGTTTTTTAATTGATAAAACAGGTTTAGTACGTCATCAAGTGGTTAATGATTTACCTTTAGGTCGTAATATAGATGATATGTTGCGTATGGTTGATGCACTACAATTCCACGAAGAACATGGTGAAGTTTGTCCAGCGGGTTGGAATAAAGGCGATAAAGGTATGACGGCGACACCTGAAGGCGTTGCGTCTTACTTAACAGATAATGCAGATGATTTATAAAATATAATTTATAGATTTTATCTAAACTAAGGGCTTGTCATTTTTTGAATGATAAGCCCTTTTTTATTACTGTACTAAAAATTCTGTAAAAAACACATCAATTAAGCCTTCACTGGTATTCGCATGTTCTTCAAGTGCTTCTTTTAGGACTTCAAATGATTTAGTTTTGATTTTTTCACGTTCTTCTTTGGTGCGTAAAATTTCTGCAGATAAACCACTAAAGGTCATAATTAAAGTATGACGCAATAAAGGCATATGTTTGGTAATTCTTTCTACGGCATCTTCCCCTTTAACCATTAGTTGTACATTAATCCGCATATATTTCTTTGGTTCGGATAAATTAATGATAAATTTAGGCTTTAGTTCTAAATATTCAACAATAACTTCTTGCTCGTCATCTTCGGCTATTGCATAAGTCGGCAGACATAATAAGCCAAATAATAATAAAAAAATCCGCATAACAACACTCTCCACAGTAAATATTTTTTTGGGGCTATTATCAATATGATATTAGCTAAGTTTGTTTATAATATAAGGCATTTGTTGTTAATTATCACTGCTTATGAAAAAAAAATGTTTGATGGGGCCTATTATGATTGATATTGCTGGTACAGCATTAAGTCAATATGATAAGGAAAAAATTGCTCACCCGAATACAGGGGCGGTTATTTTATTTGCCCGTAATTATGAATCCCCTGCACAGTTAGCTGAATTGTCAGCAGCGATTAAACAGGCAAGAGGCGGTGATATATTAATTGCGGTTGACCAAGAAGGCGGACGCGTTCAACGTTGCCAACAAGGCTTTACACGTTTACCCCCTGCTGCTGCGTATGCCCATCATGCTGACTTAACGCAACAAGCCGGTTGGTTGATGGCGGCTGAATTATTGGTGCAGGGCGTTGATTTTAGTTTTGCCCCAGTTTTGGATGTTGATGCAGGTGTGAGTGAAATTATTGGCAATCGTTCTTTTTCTGGTGATGAGACAGAGGTAACTCAACTAGCGGCTGATTTTAGAAAAGGCATGCGACAGGCTGGAATGTCGGCAGTAGGCAAGCATTTTCCGGGGCATGGTGCGGTGGCATTGGATTCACATTTAGCCTTGCCAGTTGATGAGCGGGCTTATGATGAAATATGGCAAAAAGATATTATGCCTTTTAAACGCTTAATTGCGGATGGTTTGGAAGGTATTATGCCTGCACATATTGTTTATTCTGAGGTTGATGAGTTGCCTGCTGGATTTTCATATCATTGGGTGACGGAAATTTTACGGCAGCGATTGGGATTTGAGGGGGCTGTGTTTACCGATGATTTGAGTATGCAAGGGGCGGCAAGTATCGGTGATTTTGTCGAGCGAGCAAGACTAGCACAGCAAGCCGGCTGCGATATGATGTTAGTTTGTAATAATGAAACGGCTGCTGAACAAGTATTAGAAAATCTGAAAATTAAAGTGGATGGTTTGCGTGAACAGCGTTTACAAGCAATGCTTTCGCAAAGCGAGTTAAGTGAAAAAATCCTTAAAAATAGTGATGCGTGGCAAGTTGCCCATAAAAATATTAGCAAATTAGCGGAACACTATGTTGACTGAAATAGAGGCAGTGCAAAAAAACGCAACACTTATCCACACAGCAGCTGAAGTTGATGCAGCGATTGTAGCGATGGCGGCGAAAATTAATGCGAGTGAGTTAGCAAAATTAGATCCTATCGTTTTATGTGTGATGAATGGCGGTTTAGTGGTCACGGGAAAGCTGTTGCCATTATTAGATTTTCCTTTAACCATGGATGGAATTAATGCGAGTCGTTATGGCGCGGAGATAGCCGGTACTGAGATAACATGGAAGCAGTTACCTACATTGAATTTACGCGATAAAACGGTATTAATTGTCGATGATATTTTAGATGAGGGACTGACCTTAGCGGCTATTTATGATTACTGTAAACAGCAAGGTGTATCTGCTATTTTTAGTGCGGTATTAGTGGATAAACAATTATCAAAGCCTAAGCCGGTAAAGGCAGATTTTGTTGGCTTGTCGGTTGCAAATTATTATTTATATGGCAGTGGCATGGATTACAAAGGCTATTGTCGTAATGTGGCAGGGATTTATGCGTGTGAGCAATAATATGAAAACAACAGCTATTATTGGCGGTTCGGGTTTAAGTGAATTAGCGGGATTGAATGTTCTTGAAACTCAGAGCATTGATACTCCTTATGGTAAGCCATCAGCAGATTTGATAGTCGGTGAATTAGCAGGGCAACGACTTATTTTTTTAGCTCGACATGGTAATCCGCACCAAATTGCACCACATAATATAAATTATCGCGCTAATATTTGGGCGTTAAAATCGTTAGGGGCGGAACAAATTATTGCTGTTGCCGCAGTCGGGGGGATTACGCCTGAAATGACACCAGCTCGACTTGTTATCCCAGAGCAAATTATTGATTATAGTTATGGGCGTGAGCAGACTTATTTTGCAGAAGCATCAGCCGCTGTTGAGCATATTGATTTTAGTTTTCCTTATGATGAGGCGTTACGCTTGGCGTTAATTAAGTGCGGGGCTAATTTAAACGTTTATTCTTCGGGGACTTATGGTTGCACGCAAGGGCCACGCTTAGAAACAGCTGCGGAAATTACTCGATTAGAGCGTGATGGCTGTGATTTAGTGGGCATGACTGGGATGCCGGAAGCCGCGTTAGCACGAGAGTTAAAAATACCTTATGCCTGTTGTGCGGTGATTGCAAATTGGGCGGCGGGTAAGACGCAGGCCGAAATTAGTATGGCAGAGATTATGCACAATCTTGAACAGGGCATGAGTGATGTGCAACGATTATTACAGTGTTTTTTTATATTAAATAAGGCGTAAATGATGACTTATAGCATGACGGCGTTTGCTAGTAGCGAACTTAAATTTGAAAATCTAATCTTACATTGTGAATTACGTTCTGTTAATCATCGTTATTGCGATATTAGTTTGAAAATTGCAGAACGCTTCCGTTTTATCGAAACCGATGCACGGCGTTTAGTTGCTCAAAAATTAAAGCGTGGCAAAATTGAATGTAGTTTGAGTTATAAAAAACAACTTAGCACCGATGAAGGATTAAGCGTTGATATGGAGGCAGTGCAGGCGTTATTAAAAAGCACTGATGCAATTGAAAAATTAATGATGGCACCGCAGTCATTTTCAGCCCTAGATATTTTGAATTATCCGAATATCCAAATAGAACCGAGTACCGATAAGCAGGCGTTAAAACAAAGTTTATCTATATTAATAAGCGAAACCTTAGAGGGATTAATTAATGCAAGGGCGAGAGAAGGAGCTGAGTTACAACAATTAATCAGTTTACGTTGTCATAAAATGCAGGCGTGTGTTGAGCAAGCTAAAGTCCGTTTACCATTAGTATTAAAAAAGATACGCACAAAATTAATTGCTCAAATTGAAGAGCTGGTTGCCGCCCCTGATTATGAGCGTATCGAGCAAGAGTTAGTTATTTTTGCCCAAAAATTAGATGTCGATGAAGAAATAGATCGTTTAGATACGCATATTAATGAGGTATTAGCGATTTTAGAACGCGATGAACCGATAGGGCGACGACTTGATTTTTTAATGCAAGAAATGAATCGTGAAGCGAATACTTTAGGATCTAAATCCGCTGATAAAGCCATGACGGCTATCGCGATTGAATTAAAGGTGTTGATTGAGCAAATGCGTGAGCAAGTTCAAAACATAGAGTAATGAGCTTACAAACCTTACCCATC
>CAJVYO010000015.1 GCA_913009515.1 uncultured Methylococcaceae bacterium | reverse complement strand
TGTAATATTTCTTCCAAGCTATTATCTAAAAAATGCTCTTCTACATCATTGGCAGACACTGAAATCGCTAATGAGAAAAAAATACTATTCGCCCATACTATTTTAGAACGGCGTGCTTTACACATTAAACCCACCTAATCTATTCATTAACTGTGGCATTATTTAAAAAATTTTCTGTAAAAAGTTCACTGGGCATCGATTTACCGTGCCAAAATCCCTGACTATAATCACATTTCAAGCCTCCTAGCACTTCCGCTTGATTTTCAGTCTCGACTCCCTCTGCCAAGGCTTTAATATCAATCGCATGCGCCATGTTAATAATCGCTTTTACCATTTCAAGATCATGATTATCGTGGCAAATATCACTGATAAAAGAGCGGTCAATTTTTAAAACATCAATAGGAAATTGTTTTAAACGACTTAAAGAAGAATAGCCCGTGCCAAAATCATCAATGGCAATACTTAATCCCATTGCTTTTAAGGCATTCAATTTATCAATGACATAATCATCGGATTCTTGTAAGGAGCTTTCCGTTAATTCCACTTCAATATGTTTCACTGACACCTGGGTCTTAGTTAAGGTCGCTTTTACTTTATCAATAAAATCGGCTCGCATAAATTGCATAGGCGAAATATTAATCGCAACCCGTTGAAAATTATCAGGTAGCAAGCCTTTCTTTTCCCAGCCACTCACTAAACAACACACTTCATTAAAAACCCAATCACCTATCTCAATAATTAAATCACTTTCTTCGGCAATAGGAATATAAACCGCAGGTGATAATGCTTTTAAAGGCCCTTGTTTAATTCGTAATAACGCTTCAGCACTCAACACAATATCAGGTTCAAAATGAATTTGCGGCTGTAAATGGACTTGTAAATAATTTTCTTTTAACGCCTCTCGTAAATGTGATTCCATTTGAATTTTTTGCAACACATACACACTAAACTGCTCGTCATAAAACTGATATTGATTGCCGCCTATTTTTTGAGCTTGATGCATGGCAATATTTGCAGATTTAATAAGTTCGTCAGCATCATTCGCATCATCAGGAAAAATACTAATACCCATACTACAGGTAATATTTAAGGTATGCTCTGCAATGTCTAACGGTAAAGCTAAGCTGTCTTGTAGTTTTTTAATAACATATAAAATTTTATTATGCTCTTGCTCAGATACTTTATGTAAGATAATACCAAATTCATCGCCATTAACCCGTGCAATAGTATCTTCTTCACGTAAAGCCGCTTTTAAACGCATGGTAATTATTTTAAGGGCATCATCACCAATATCATGCCCAAAAGAATCATTAATATTCTTAAAATGGTCAATATTAAGCATCAATAAAACTACTGAATAATCTTGTCTAGCCGCCTGACTAATCGCCTGCTGAATACGATCTAAAAATAACACGCGATTAGGTAATAATGTTAAGGCATCATAATGTGCTAACTGATGAATCGCCTGTTCTGCTTGTTTTTGTTCACTTAAATCAGTAAAGATTGCTAAATAATGTTTTTGCTCACCACTGCTATTTTTTATCACTGAAATACTTAATAAAGCCGCATAAAGATGCCCTTGTTTATGTTTATTCCAAATTTCACCCTGCCAAAAGCCTTTCTCAATCAAACTTTCCCACAACTGCTGATAAAAGCTTTCATCATGATAATGAGAACGAAATAAATGCGGTGTTTGTTGAAATAATTCAGACTGTTTATAGCCTGTCATATTTTCACAGGCATTATTACTGCGTAAAATTTGATTATTTTTATCGGTAATAAAAATAGCCTGATGACTATCATTAAACATTTGATGGCTAATATTCATCTCATCAGTAATGTGTTTCCTCTCAACTAAATTAGCTAAGGTATCTCCCAATAATGTCACAAAATCATCTATCAATTTAAATGGTTGATAATTGATACTTGTATATAATGCTAAAAAACCACTATTTTTACCCGCTATAATCAGTGGTACAAAATAATAATGATTATCTGCCGCGATAAAACACGTGTTATGGGAATCTGAACCTTGTTTTTGCTGCCAATCCTGCATACAAGTATTTAATTCTAGCTCACTCATGCGACGCTGAATCGTTTGCGACTCCTCGTTTATCTTCAAAAATATCATGCCTTTTGCTGGCACTTTAAAAGGATCCGTTGCACACATAATCACTAAACAACGTTCTAACATATGTGCAATACTGTATTGTTCAACAGGGTAGGCAACTAATAATTGAATAATCTTTGCATGATGGCTATTATCAATCGTTACATTATTATTTTTTCTCTTTAACTTGCGAAAAAAGGCAAAACAACCCAGCAACATAAAAAGACTAACTCCAAATATCATCATTGTACGTTAGCTTAAACCCTGCAACATACTGGAAACCAATACAAAATAACTATTTAATAACACCGACAAGCTATCATAATAAACAGCTTCCAGTGTTAACATAGGCTGTTCCAGCAATAAATTAACAATCTGCCCTGATTGACTACCCAGTTCATTCAACCACTCACTCGATACGTGAGAAAATTGCTTAAAATACACTTGTAAAGCTTGGCTTAATTGATTAAATGATTCTGCGGTTATTTGAGTGGGATTATCGATAAACACTTGTAATGATTCTTGCGTACGCATACCGTATGTGGCTAAATCACTGGCTAGATTTTGATAGTCTGACTGAATTTTTGGAATAATC
Organism: uncultured Methylococcaceae bacterium; assembly: GCA_913009515.1. Lineage (GTDB taxonomy): Bacteria > Pseudomonadota > Gammaproteobacteria > Methylococcales > Methylomonadaceae > Methyloprofundus. The sequence continues at coordinate 10,921 of CAJVYO010000015.1, read as the reverse complement.
TCACTATTCACAACCGTATACATATCATTACTTTTAACCGTTAATTCTTCTTTCCAACGGCTCGCGGTCACTAAAGGTGCATCATAAAATTCTACCGATACCTCCGCTATTTTTTGGTGTACGTCTGATGCAACAGACTTTGTATCTCCCCATATTTCTGCAAGCGAACTGCCTACTTCGCTATAAAGTTGTTTACTCGGCAACGACACTTTTGTAGCAAAATCACTGGCAAAATCAAAATTAAGACTATTCATTATAAAAAACCTTTGGCTTTAAAGAAATCCATACCTATTAAAATGCCTTAAAAAGTGAATTTAACGCTATAAAATTAAGTATAAATAAAAAATATAAGCTTAGTATAAGTAAAATAATATCAGTCGAAAATGTGACAAATTGACGCGTGACAATTTGCCGCTGAAATTGGCATATATATTGCTTTAATTAAAGGTTGTGCTTATAAAAGTGCCGAAATAGGCGATTTTGATTGCTTAATTAAGTGATATCCCTTGTTATGATCAGGGCATATCACTCAATTTACAGGTGACTAAAAAATTTTATTTATTCTCAGTTAAAACACGATAACCTAGCAAGCCAAATTTCCCCGCTAAGGCATTAATTTCCATTTCGTTATATTTCATTTTAATAAAATCATGCAGCTTATCGGCATTGGCAATCGGTAAATTTCCTACGCTTAACACCAGCCAATAAGGGGCAGTCGTATAGTTGATCCCATCATCTTTATTTTGATTAATCAGCTCTGCTGCCGAACTAACAATATGTCCTTTGCCCAAATCTTGGGATTCCGTATTGGCTTTATTTAAAATTAAGCCGGCAACCCCTTTAATTTTCATTTCTTGATTCATGTTTTCCTCATTATTAATCACGTAAAATCATTATTTTCTGACGTATTATTCATTTTATAGCAAAAATTAATTCTCTTTGAAAATATCAACATCTCTGCTAATATTTAGAAAAATAATAATAAAAATATGAGTAGCAATTATGTCCGAATGTTCTTTTTGCGGTTCTATTGAAAAAACACACTATCCTGTCTGCTATTCATGCGGCACACTTCGCTACACAACTAACCCGCTTAGCACGCCCACTCCATCGAACAATAAATTAAAAGTGTCGGCTGCCGTGATAGGGGCAATTATTACCCCCGGAGCTTTTATCGTTTTAGCCGTTATCGGCGTCAATCGACTGCACAGCAAATTAAGTAAACCTTAAGCGACTTTAAATTTACCGAGTATTTTCTGCAAATCAACTGCCATAAGCGATAAGCTATTATTTGCTTGGCTAATGTCTGCTGAATTATTGACTGAATGACTCGAAAGCTCATGAATACTCAGCATTTTTTGATTAATATCCGCTAAAAGTGTATTTTGCTGTTTATTAGTGCTGGTAATCTTAATACCTATACCATGAATTTCACCGACTGAGCTGGAAATAGTGTTAATCGCATCACCTGCATTATTTGCTTGTTCAACGGTTGTTTCTGCCGTCATACAGCTATCATTCATTGATTTAACGGCTTTTTGAGAACCACTTTGTAAAGCCAGAACCATGTGGTTGATTTCTGCCGTTGCATCTTGGGTACGACTGGCTAAATTTCTGACTTCATCCGCCACTACAGCAAAGCCTCTTCCTTGTTCACCTGCTCGTGCGGCTTCAATCGCCGCATTTAAAGCAAGCAAATTAGTTTGCTCGGCAATACTTTTAATGACCTCTAAGACCTCACCAATCTTATTACTTTCTCCTTCCAGTTCATTAATAATCTCTGATGACGCTGATATTTCCTTAGCTAAAGCTTGAATGGCGATACTGGTTTGTTTAACCAATTCATGACCAGTATTCGTTTCAAGGGTGGTTTTTTCAGTCGCAACTTCCGTATTAACAATACAACGACCCACAGATTTAACCGTCAGATTCATTTCTTCCATCACAGAAACTGCATTTTCTGTTTCAAGTTGTTGCTGTTGAATATTTCCTAAACTATTATTAACCACTGCGGCAGTATGCGTAGAGCTGATAATAAGTTGTTCAGCTGCACTTAAAATAGTCGATATCATCTCTGACATATCGTTTTGCACATCTTTGATTATCAATGCAATATAATCATTGCTCTCTGTATCAATTTCTGCAGTTAAATTACCCCCCGCAATCACTTTTAAACTATCGCCCAACGCATTTAATCTCGCATTAATAGAACTAATTACCTGCAAGCTGAGAATAATACCGAACAATAATGCAACACCTGCTATGCTCAATAAAACAAACACACTTTGATGTTCATGCTCTTCAGCAGCCACTATTACTTCTTCAGTAAATTTTTCAACATCATGTAGCAACGCCTCTAATTTTATATTTAAGCTATTTTCTTCTTGTTCAAGCTTTCCAATTAGTAGCTTAGCCTCGTGAAATTCCAATTTTGTGAATAAAATAAATACTTGATAGGCCTGCTCTTCGTAATGCTTATGCTGTTGCTCTATCGATTTTAAAGCATCATTAAAGGCTTCAAGCTCTTTATGACTGCCCTCTGCCTTATCAATACTCGTTTTAGCCAGTAAATCCAACTGTCTAATGCCATCGCTGACTTTGTGACTAAGCTTTTCAAAATGCTCAATATTTTCTTTAAAATACTGGATTGACTCAGGCTTAGTCTCTAATAGCTCACCAAAACGAACCACCTTTGCAAACAACGTAGCTTGCTCTAATTGAGACTTCGTTACGTCAGTCAATAAACTAATCAGCGGCATATCTTTTTCAGCAATCCCATGTAACTCATCACCTATTTGAGACATAGAAAAAATAGCATATGCCGTACTCATAACCATTAATGAAATTAAACTAATTGATAAACTTACTATTTTTGCAGTAATCGATAATTTATTGAGCATTATAATGTCTGTTTTAACCTACAATGAACCTAGCGGTTCACGCCAGTTCAAAGGTTGTAACGACCGTGCATTATTACCAATTAATTTAATAAAATGTGCTACTTGCTTTTCTGACACTTCAATAGGATTTTTCATCACCATCCAGTTTACATTTTCAGTACAAGGAGGGGTTGTTAATGAACCATTGTAATAAAAATAATCACGTTTATTAGGTAATAAGTCCGTGGCATTAATGAGCAACTCTTGAATAATCCGTGGCTGATTAATGGTCACTGATACATTATCTAACACATTTTGTAGTACTTTATTGTGTGTCCCTTTCTTTAGAAAAACACCTACAATCGCTATATTTCCATCTGCATTTCTATGCACTAAATCCACTTCCATTGCATAATGTTGACCATTTAAAGCATGTTCACTTGGTGCATGATAATGAAACTGTAATAACTCATAAGGTACATCACCTAACATTAACGAACTACTGTACTTCTTAGTATTACTAGCAATAGGATACGATGTACCACCGATTATGACACTGTTTTTAGTCGTAACAGTATCTGTATAATTTGCTTGTAAAGTATGTCCATTATTAAGCGGTTGCAACACCACATCACGATAATTAAATTGTACTGGAAATAAATTCGCAAATTTAGAGCTATACACATCAACAGGCGATTGACGTTGCCCGCTACCACACAAAACATATTCAGTTTTTAATGTTGGCCATGCTTTAGGTGAACCTGCTCCGTCATATCCCCAATGTATAGTTTTATGAGCGTGTTCAGCGGACACTTTTACAATAGGTGCTTTTTTTGTTGATTCAGCATGCGTTATATTCGCCGCAAGACCCAGTGACAAAGATGTCATTAATAACGCGTAGTTTAGTTTAGTTTTCATTTGATTTTATACCGTAGAATAAAAATAAAGAGGCAATGATTATCAGTGATTTATCTTACCATTTTTCTTAAGCAAAAAACGTAATGGCAATCAATCAAAAAAAAAGCCCAACATTCTAGAATATTGGGCTTTCTCATTATATTTGGTGCCGATGGGCGGATTTGAACCGCCACGACCTAAGTCACCACCCCCTCAAGATGGCGTGTCTACCAGTTTCACCACATCGGCTTATTTTTTAAGGTATTACTACTTCATCTACAATCGTAGGAAGTTCTTCAATCACAGGAACAGGTGTGACTATTTTTTCAATAATAGCAGGCTGTTCACCTTCAACAACGGGTACTGCATCGCTGATTTTATCTATCGGCATATCCATAATATCGGTATCATCAACATGACCACTCATCACGGCTAATCCTAAGCTAGTTGAGAAAAATACTGCTGCTAAAATACCGGTTGCACGCGATAAAAATGAAGAGGAGCCCTGAGCACCAAACACACTGCCAGAAGAACCACTACCGAATGCAGCACCTGCATCCGCACCTTTTCCGTGCTGTATTAATACTAAGCCAATAACAGCTAAACCCACTAAAACATGACCTATTATAACAATTTGATACATTTTTATTACTTTTGAAATGAAGAATAAATCTTTAAAAAAGAGTCTGCCGACAAGGAAGCTCCCCCCACTAAAACACCATCTATATCCGGCATTTTTAACAAATCTTGTACATTATCAGGCTTCACACTACCGCCATATAAAATCTGAATATTATGAGCAATATCTGGATTTTTATCCGCGATTAACTGGCGAATAAACCCATGCACTTCTTGAGCTTGTTCACCTGTTGCGGTTTTTCCTGTGCCTATCGCCCATAAAGGTTCGTAGGATAACACCGCATTTTTAAAACTTTCAATACCTGCCATATCAATCACAGCATTTAATTGCTCTGCTATCACATCAAACGTTTTACCGCTTTCACGTTCTGCTAAGGTTTCCGTAGTACTTAAAATAGGAATAATGCCTTCAGCAACCGCTAAACAGAAACGCTTGGCAACAGAAATATTAGTGTAATCTGAATAAGCCCGACACTCTGAATGCCCCACAATCGCATACTTGCAATTAAATTCTTTCAACATCCGTGCTGAAATTTCGCCGGTATAAGCGCCCGTTTCATGTGCCGCAACATTTTGTGCGCCAATCACTAAATCGGTATTTTTAATATGTTGACTCACTTCTGGAATATACAGGTAAGGCGGACAAACCACCACTTCTGCTGAGGTCACTGCTAAATTAGCGATAATAGCATCGACTAATTCAATTGCACTTTGCCGGTTAACACTCATCTTCCAATTCCCGATGACTAAACCACGACGCATTGCAATCTCCAGATAATAAACCGTCTATAATAGCTATTATATTAAAATATTTCAAGCCTCAATTGCATTACGCACATCATCGGCAAGCTGATGAGCATATCGTTTAACCGCATCAGCATCACTGCCTTCTACCATCACACGAATTAAAGGCTCGGTACCCGAAGCACGTAATAATACTCTGCCCTTATCCCCTAACGCCTTTTCAACTATTTTAACCGCCGCTTGAATGCCTTCATGCTGTGCTAAATCTACTTTTTTAGTGATACGAACATTGACTAATATTTGTGGATATTTACACATTTGAGATTTAAGCTCATGCAAGCTCTGTCCTGTACGATTAATTTCCGCTAATACTTGCAAAGCCGACACCACACCATCACCGGTGGTGGTTTTATCTAAACAAATAATATGCCCTGAACCTTCGCCGCCTAAAATGCTGTTATGCTCCTTCATTAATGCCATCACATAACGATCACCGACATTCGCTCTGATTAAATCAACTTTAAGTTTTTTCAGTGCATGTTCCATGCCTAAATTACTCATCAACGTACCGATAACCGGTGCTTTTAATTTGCCTGCGGTTTTTAATGCCTTGGCAATAATAAAAATCAACTCATCGCCATCAACCACCTCGCCTTTATTATCAACCATGATTAAACGATCGCCATCACCATCTAAAGCAATCCCTAAATCAGCTCGATATTCAATCACCGCTTTTTGTAACTGTTCCGGTTTCGTTGCCCCACAGTCTTCATTAATATTTAGACCATTCGGCTCTGCACCAATACTAATCACCTCCGCGCCAATTTCAGTAAAAACATGCGGTGCAATATGATAAGTAGAACCATTCGCACAATCGACCACAATTCTCAGGTTTTTAAAATCCATGCTTGAAGGAATCGTTGATTTACAAAATTCAATATAGCGGCCTGCCGCATCACCAATACGTTTTGCTCGGCCTAAATTAGCCGATTCAACCGTGGTCATCGGCTGGTCTAAATAATATTCAATTTTATGTTCTAAATCATCGGGCAATTTTGTACCCTCTGATGAAAAAAACTTAATGCCATTATCATAATATGAATTATGAGACGCACTAATCACAATCCCTGCTTTGGCTCGTAACGTACGCGTTAAATACGCAATCGCAGGCGTTGGCATCGGCCCTAACAAATGCGTATCAACACCGGCTGCTGATAAACCTGCCTCTAAAGCCGATTCAAACATATAGCCTGAAATACGCGTATCTTTGCCAATCAAGACCATGCCTATACCTTCTTCAGCAAAGACCTGTCCGGTCGCCCAGCCCAATTTAAGAAAAAAATCGGGGGTAATCGGATGTTCACCTACTTTGCCACGAATACCATCTGTTCCAAAATATTTTTTACTCATCAATTTATTCCCTTATATCCGATAATTATTTAGTGGCAATAGGTCTAACGGGCTCATTCCAACCATCAGGTTCACGCACCTCAATCCGTGCCATTAAATCTTCTAATTGTTTTTTATCAATAGTTTCATATTTCATTAATGCCGCTGACATACTATGTAAAATATCTTCATTGTCTTTTAATAATGTTTCAGCACGCTGATAATTTCTATCAATCACTTCACGAATTTCTTTATCAATCGCATGTGAGGTTTCTTCACCCACTTGCTTATGCGGCGAGGTGCCATAACCTAAAAATTGTTCACCTTGCTCTTCACTATACGCTAAAGGCCCTAAAAGCTCTGACAAGCCCCATTTAGTGACCATATTCCGTGCTAATTCTGTCGCACGTTCAATATCATTTGATGCCCCAGTAGATACTTGCTCCCAACCAAAAATTTGAGCTTCCGCAATCCGCCCGCCATATAAGCTCGAAATCATGCTATCTAACTTACATTTACTGGCACTGTATTGGTCTTTTTCAGGTAAGAACATCGTTACCCCTAACGCCCGTCCACGCGGCATAATACTGACCTTATAAACAGGATCATGTTCAGGTACTAGTAAACCAACAATCGCATGACCGGCTTCATGGTAAGCGGTCATTTTCTTTTCTTTTTCATCCATGACCATCGAATGCTTCTCAGCCCCCATAATCAATTTATCTTTCGCCTTTTCCATATCAAACATATTCACAACGCGTTTATTCAAACGTGCTGCATATAAAGCCGCTTCATTGACTAAATTGGCCAAATCTGCGCCTGAAAAACCCGGCGTTCCCTGAGCAATATATTTAACATTCACATCATCAGCTGCAGGCACTTTGCCCATATGCACACCTAAAATTTGTTCTCGCCCTTTTACATCTGGCAAACTCACTGTGATTTGTCTATCAAATCGACCAGGACGTAATAAAGCGGCATCTAATACATCAGCACGATTAGTCGCGGCTACCACGATAACGCCTTCATTATCATCAAAACCATCCATCTCAACCAAAAGCTGGTTTAAGGTTTGTTCACGCTCATCATTACCACCACCGACACCACCACCGCCACGCTTTCTACCTACGGCATCAATTTCATCAATAAAAATAATACACGGCGCATGACTTTTAGCTTTCTCAAACATATCTCGCACACGAGATGCTCCCACCCCAACAAACATCTCGACAAAATCAGAGCCTGAAATAGTAAAAAATGGCACTTTCGCCTCACCTGCAATCGCTTTTGCAAGTAAGGTCTTTCCTGTTCCGGGTGGTCCTACTAATAATGCACCACGCGGGATTTTAGCCCCTAATTTTTGATATTTAGTGGGGTCTTTTAAAAAGTCCACCATTTCAGCGACTTCTTCTTTCGCTTCATCACAGCCCGCAACATCCTTAAAGGCCACTTTAATAGCATCTTCTTCCATCATTCTGGCTTTACTTTTGCCAAAACTCATCGGATTGCCTTTGCCACCGCCCTGCATTTGACGCATAAAGAAAATCCATACCCCAATTAATAAAATCATCGGAAACCATGAAATAAAAATTTGCATCAACATCGATTCTTCATCAGCAGGTTGGGCTTTAATTTGCACCCCATGCTCTAATAAATCATCGACTAAATGCGGATCATTCGGTGCATAAGAACTAAATCTATCACCACTTTGCAGATGCCCTCTGATGCCTTGTTGGTCATCTAAAATCACATCATTAATTTGTCCTGCCTTCACTGCATCAATAAATTGTGAATAGGAAATAACGGTTTTATTTTGACTTTCACGCGGTGAAAAATTATTAAATATGGAGGTTAACACCACCGCAATAACCACCCATAAAATTATATTCTTAAGCATATCGTTCAATTTTCACACCTATCTAAGCGGCTATTATCTTTTATCAACTAATCCCTTAACATTAGGACAGTACTTTACTTTTTAAACCCCTTCGCCAAAATATAAACTTCATTACTGCGAGGGCGTGACGATTTAGGCTTTCTAATCAATACTTTATCAAAGCAATCATTCACTTGTTTTTTATAGGCATCAAAACCTGTCCCCTGAAAAACTTTCACTAAAAAAGTGCCGCCTTCGACCAACATTCCCTGTGCGGCTTCTAAGGCTAACTCGCATAAATACATAGAACTCGGCTGATCAATGCCTTTATTACCACTGATATTCGGTGCCATATCTGACATCACCACATGAATAGGCTCACCTGCCAGCACCGACTCTAATTGTTCATAGACGCTATCTTCCCGAAAATCACCCTGAATAAAATCTACGCCTTCAATTGGATCAATATCCAAAATATCTAAGGCAATCACCTTTTGTTTTTTACCGACAATTTTACGTACATACTCAGACCAACCTCCCGGAGCCGCCCCTAAATCCACGACATTCATTCCTGAGTGAATAATTTTATCTTTTTCAATAATTTCAATCAGTTTAAAGGTTGCCCGCGAACGATAGCCCAACGCTTTTGCTTTTTTAACATACTCATCGTTAACATGCTCTTGCATCCATTGATTACTACTTTTAGTTCGTGCCATAGGGTTATAGTGTAAAATTATGCGAAATTAATTAAATAAGATCTATTTTAAGGAAAACAGAGTGAAATCTGAACAGCTAAAAGAAATGAAAACACAGGCTCATATGCTAAAGCCAGTGATTATGATTGGTAATGCAGGTCTGACGGAAGCCGTCAATAAAGAAATTGATATTGCACTCAATGTACACGCATTGATTAAAATTAAAATGCGTGCAGATCGCGATGTACGCAAAACAATGCAACAAGAAATCTGCGAATCAAATAAGGCAGAATTAATTCAAAGCATTGGGCAAATTATCGTTATTTACCGTGAAAAACCGCCTGAGCCGGAACCTAAACGTAAAAAACAAGCCCCTAGACGTAGAGACTAGAAAAATGGGGCAAACAATGCCCCATGATTATAAAATTCAGATAATCTTAAATATACTGTATCGATAAAATCTCATATTCCACATCGCCACCTGGCGTTGTCACCATCACCACATCTTCAACTTCTTTACGAATCAACGCTCTAGCAATCGGTGAACTCACTGAAATACGACCCTGCTTAATATCAGCTTCATCAACCCCGACAATTTGATAGGTTTTTGTCTTGCCAGTATTAATATCTTCAATTTCAACCGTTGCACCAAAAATTACTTTACCTTGCGCATCAATCGTTGTGACATCGATAATTTGAGCATTTGATAACTTAGATTCAATTTCGTTAATACGGCCTTCAGCAAAACTCTGCTGCTCACGAGCGGCATGATATTCCGCATTTTCTTTTAAATCACCATGCTCACGAGCGGTTGCAATATCCTGCACAATACGCGGGCGGGTTACGGTTTTTAATTCATCTAATTCCGCTCGTAATTTATCTGCACCAACGACAGTAAGAGGTACCTTATCCATTCTAAACTCCAACTCTTTTTATTTTTATAAACACTAGTATTAATAAAAAAGGCCAACAAAAATGTCAGCCTTTCTTTAGAAAATCATTAAACTTAAATGATTAATGCAAACTTTTATGCAAGTCTTGCAAGCAATTCACATCAACAGATTCTTTTTCACCTAAGGCATAACAAGCCGCACGCGCACCTGCCATCGTGGTGTAATAAGTCACATGATGCTGTAACGCCTCACGACGCATGGTAAATGAATCCGCAACCGCTTTTACGCCATCAGTGGTATTAATGATTAATTGAATTTCATCATTTTTAATCATATCAACCGTATTCGGACGGCCTTCATTCACCTTATAAACCACTTCACAATCCACACCCGCTGCTTTAAGTATCTTTGCAGTACCTTTAGTCGCTACCACGCTGTAATTGCTCTGTATCAACAGTTGAGCGATTTCAACCACTTTAGGCTTATCGGCTTCACGAATACTAATTAACGCTTTACCACCACGGCTTAAATCAACCCCTGATGCCCGTTGAGATTTAGCAAACGCTTCACCAAAGGTTTTACCTACGCCCATAACCTCACCGGTTGATTTCATTTCAGGGCCGAGCAAAGGATCAACGCCTGGAAATTTAACAAACGGAAACACCGCTTCTTTCACCGAGAAATAATCAGGGATACATTCTTTAGTAATGCCTTGCTCTTTTAATGATTTACCTGCCATACATAAGGCTGCAATTTTTGCTAACGGATAACCGGTGGCTTTCGATACAAAAGGTGCAGTACGTGATGCTCTAGGATTAACCTCTAAAACATAAATAGTTTCACCTTGAATCGCAAATTGAGTATTCATTAAACCACGCACGCCCAAAGCTTCTGCCATTTGTCCCACTT
>CAJVYO010000014.1 GCA_913009515.1 uncultured Methylococcaceae bacterium | reverse complement strand
ACCAATCACAGAAAATAGTAAGGCGGTACCACTTAAGACAAAAGCCACTGGATAGCCGCTTAATAACACTACGAACACAGCGGCAAACATCCATATCGCCATATAACTATCCATGCTGTGGCTCTATTAATTGCACTAATTTATGTAATATTAATCCAATGCCTTGTAAAAATAATAAACCCGACATCACTAATAAACAGCTTTTTAAGAGATACACCAGCGGTAATCCACCTGAGTTACGTGAACCTTCTAAAATATCCCATGCATCCAGCACATATTCCCAGCTACTCCAGAAAATAAAACCTGCAACCGGTAGCAATAAAAACACTGTGCCTAATAAATCAACCCACGCTTTACCGCGTACCGATAAATGCTGATACACAATATCAACCCGCACATGAGCATCTTGCTTTAAGGTATAAGCCGCTCCAAACATAAATACAATACTGTGAAAATAAATCACGCTTTCTTGCATGCCTATCCAACTAATATTAAATAAATAACGCAATAAAACAATAGTAAAGGTCACTAATACCATCAGTAAGCTCAACCAAGCAATACTGCGCCCTACCCATTCATTTAAAGCATTAATATGTTCGGCCGTACGCTGTAAATTATTTAACAAAGCAGCCATGTTTAATCACGAAAATTATTAAACTGCAAGGGCTGTTCTAAGTCAGCACTACGTAATATTTGCATCGTTTCTTGTAAATCATCGCGTTTTTTACCGGTGACACGGATTTTTTCACCTTCGATAGCCGCTTGAACTTTTAATTTTTTATCTTTAATTAATTTAACAATTTTTTTCGCAAAGGTTTTATCAATGCCTTCTTTTAATTCAATCGGCTGTTGGGCGGTTTTAGCGGCTTCCTTCACATCTCCAGTTTCTAAACACGCAATATCAATGCCTCGCTTGGTCATTTTAGATAACAAAATGGGTAACATCTGTTGTAATTGAAAAGGACTGGCAGCTTTCATTAAAATAGAGTCGGTATTTAATTCAAATTCAGCGTTGGAGCCTTTAAAATCAAATCGTGCCCCGACTTCTTTATTAGCTTGAGCAATTGCATTTTGAGCTTCGTGCATATCAAGTTCTGAAACAATATCGAAAGACGGCATAATTAATCCTGTTGAGTAAAGTGTTGTTTAAACTGTTGTATTTTTTGCGTTCTTAAATTATTAATCGCATCGCCAATCGCTTTACCTTGTAATTTTTCAAGGTTTAAACTATCGGTGTCTATATCCATGCCTGCTAATTGTGCCTGATGCAAGTATTCAGCTTGTGGATAAGCTCTAGTTTCAAAACCTAAACGCCCTTTCGCATCGGCTTCGCACGCCAATAAAAACAAGCTTAATTGATTATCCGCTTTAAACGCATTGAGGCTCGATAAAAATTTGCGCACTGTACTGGCCTTCAATTCAAAAGCGGTATGACTATGCGTGTGATATCGCGTCACCTGCTCTGCTAATTTTTGATACTGCCGAGGTACTCGTAAGCGTTTACATAATTTTTTTAATGGTTTTAAACCAGCTGTTTCATGCCCGTAATGGTGTGGCAAAATTTCTGCCTTAGTTAAAGCCTTACCTAAATCATGGGTTAAAGCAGCAAACCGAACCTGAGTATTATCGGTTAATAATGCCGCTTGTTCTAATACCATCAACGTATGTATACCAGTATCAATTTCAGGATGATATTTTTCTACTTGAGGAACCCCAAATAAAGCATCGATTTCAGGAAAAATACGGACTAATGCGCCACACTCTTTTAATGCTTGAAAATAAGCCGCTGGTGATTGTTCGCCTAAAGCTTTTTCAGTTTCTGCCCAAACGCGTTCTGATACTAATGCATCAATCTCACCGGCATTCACCATATCTCGCATTAATTGCTGTGTTTCAGCGGCAATCGTAAAGCCTAGATGTTGATAGCGGGCACAAAAACGCGCTAAACGTAACACACGCACCGGATCTTCAGAGAAAGCAGGAGAAACATGACGAAAAATACGATTTTTTAAATCTTGCTGTCCTTGGTAGGGGTCAATGACATCGCCATTATCCATTAGTGCCATCGCGTTAATAGTTAAATCTCGGCGCAATAAATCTTCCTCAATACTCACATCCGCCGCAGTATATACCTCAAAACCTTTATAGCCTTGGGCGGTTTTACGCTCTGTCCGTGCTAAAGCATATTCTTCTTTTGTTTGCGGATGTAAAAATACCGGAAAATCTTTACCCACAGCAATAAAACCGCTGTTAATCATACTTTCAGGTGTTTCGCCGATAACCAGCCAATCACGTTCTCTGACTGGATAACCTAATAAGGTGTCACGTACCGCACCACCAACTAAATACGCTTTCATTGCTTAAATTTCATTATTTAACATTCTCTCTTTAAGAGATTCCCACATATTTAAACGACTCGCTTTACCCACTTTTTTACCACTACCTTTTGCTTTCGCTAACCATAATCCCGAACCATTAAAGCTATATACCGGTAATAAATCTTTACGCTTGGTTGCAGGTCTAATCTCTGTAATTAAATTATCTAATACCAACGGCACTGCTCTAGGATGAGCAAAGTAAGTCAACACCATATGCGCTTGATTTAATTTCAAAGCTTTAACATAGGTAATCCGTATTTTTTTCTCAGACACGCCCAATTCTTTCAAGGTAAAATATTTAGCAATCGAATAATCTTCACAATCGCCTGCACCATGTGCAAGAAATTCTAACGGCGTTGCCCAATAATCTTTTTGACCCCATAAGTTAATATCGTCAACAAACTCAATACCTCGATTAAAAAATGCATTCACTCTTTTTAATTTTTCTTTTTCAGGCAAATTTTTACCAGTCTTCATTAATTTTTGCCACTCATTAACTCGCTTTGTTGCATCTGAGCCGAATTTTTTATGAATTTTAGCCATTAACCGCGTACTAATATTAAGGTGAGCAGAGACACTAAACACACTTAATACAATGAAAGTGATTATGATTTTTTTCATAATCACTTTAATTTTCAAACCACTCATTTAACGACTCGCACCCACTAAACCAATTTTTTTAATGGCTTTAAAGTCATTTTCATTACGAATATTTTCAGCCAAAATATTAATATCTAATAATTCGCCAATACCCTGCATGGTTTCGATAAAGGCATATTTAGCGTCGTCCTTAGCAACATCTTGACTTAAATCCCGTGCTAAACGAATAAAATCAGGATTTAACTGTTTTGCCACATCTAATGACATCGACTGTGTATCAAAACGCTTAATCATTACTTTGGCATTTAGGCTATGCACAAATTCAATAAATTCTTTATACACAGCCACTTCCTTGGCAATCGCATAAGATGCAATACTAAACACTATTTGTCCAGCAGTCACTTCATGGCTTTTTAATATTTCAGCTAACCAAGTTCTAAAATCACTATTTTTAATAGTTCTAGTTGAAAGGTTCACCGCAACATGATGGTTTAAAGTGTTGCTTTCAATATAACTAATCACCTTTTCAACCACACCTTTATCTAAATCAACAATTTTAGAAAATTTCTCTGCAATAGAAATAAAGGTACCGATAGCAATTAAATCGCCATTCGTATCAAATGCAGAAGTAAACGCATCTTCCATTAATAATTCATTGGTTGCAAAATTCTCAGTTTGCCCAACAAAAGAAATGGTGTAATCTTGATTTTCAATAATACTAAAAATTAAACTTTTCCATTCTGAAATATCTTTGGCTTCATCTTCGCTTTTACGAATAAAATAACTATTCGCACCAATCAATTGTGATTGTTCATACGCTTCATTTGCAGCCAGCAAAATACTATCAGTGCTGCCATAAGGATTAAACGCAGCGACACCAATATGTGCAATGTCTAATTTTTTATATTTTTTACCGACATTAGCAAAACCTTCACTCAATAATTTTGCAACCGATTCCGTTTGTTCATGACGGGCATTATTCACTAACAAACAAAATTCTGAACCAAAAAAACGATAGGCAGATACTTCTATCTTGCCATGATTATCATTAGCACTACTTAAGACCTCGGCAAAATCTTTAATAAATTGGTCAATCTCATTATTACCCAGCTCTTTTACTAAGCTCGCTAATCCATCGATACGAATCATAAAAATAAAGGCATCAATTTCATTATCAGCGACAAATAATTTTTTCATATCGATTTCAAAACTCGATTTTTTACCAAGTCCTGTTAAATCATCTTGTTGTAATTTTTTACCAATCCCATTTAATTTAGTATTTAAACCCGTAATAATCCCTTCAATTTTGCTAGACATAATATTCATTGATACAGTGACGTTTTTCACTTCTGTCGTCCACGGTAATTTATCAATGGTTTCAAACTTTCCCTCGGCAATTGTTAATGCCATTTTATCAATACGCTTTAACGGTGATAAGGTAATCCGCAACACTAATAATAATAAGCTAATTGAAATAGAAAACGTAATCAAAGCATAGTAAAAACTGCTTTGTGCTTGTTCATATAATTTACGATAAGCATAGCCTGGATTCAACGTTACATATAAAACCCCGCCAATACTCCAGCCCGAACTAATTTCACTTTCTGCTCTGTGCATTTGCATCGGTATCATATTGATAAACCACTCCGGCACTTCTTCAATCTCAGTATTGTTAGTTAAGGTTACTAAAGGTGTATCTTCTACACTGACTAATTTTATTTCTTGATAATAGCCCATATCAAAAATAGCATTCATGGTTGTTTCAATCATAGGATCTGATTCATCGACAATATAAGGGCTTAATGATAAGCCTAATGAAGTCGCCGTATCTTGGGCATGAATTTCAGCCTCACCTTCTAAATAGCTGCGTATATTATTAACACTTAAAACAAAGTTAATGCTAAAAATAATTAAAAATAGCAATGAAATTAAAGCTAATAATTGTTTGGATAATGACATATTATCGAGTCTCTTATAGATGAATATTTAAACATGGCCTAATAGGCTATTATCTAATTTTTTAATGGCAATAAATTTATTAGCAGCGGTTAATTCCATTTCAAAATAACCTGAAATCCCATCATGGGTTAAGAATCGTTTAATATTTTGTGCCGGAAAAACAATACGCCGTCCATCTTCCGCTTGCGTTGAAATATTTTTCGCAACCCCCTGATAAACACTAAGGTATTGTTCGGACGAAATATGTATTTTAAAACGAATGTATTGATGCTGATTCATAGCAGAAGGTAAAGTATAGCTCTTTGATAGGTAAAAATATGTAATCTATCACACAAAACAACGTTACAGACAGAACTGAGAAAATAATCACTATTGTTTCTTATTTGGAAACAAACTAACAATAATAGCCTGTATTGTTGTTTTTTAGTGATGCTGTATAGTGTGTCTCAGTTACTTAATTAATTGTATTTTACCTCGATAGGCAAACATAATGACTGATTTACAAAAAGATATTTTCGTAGGATTACTATTTGTTACTGGTATTTTCGGTTTTATTTCAGGTGCATTTATTGTATCAGCGGTTATTTTTGCAATCTCTGCAATTTTTAGCAATGTACACTTGACAGGTCGTTTACAAGCTTAAGTATTTCTTATTTTTCATGTAGTTTTATCTCCTTGTTATACATTTAAATAAACAAAGGTTCCTCCTCGTTATCTTGTTTATTGTTGACGTCTAAAATCTCAGATTTTAGACGTTTTTTTTTGCAAAAAATCTAAGCATTTTTAAGCAATAATACACTGGTTACGTCCATTACCTTTCGCCGCATATAAGCCCTTATCGGCACGCTCAAATAATGATTCTTGATTATTGCCTGCTTTGGCTTCTGCAATACCACATGAAATAGTAATTTTTAATGATTTACCCGAATAATTAAAACCAATACCTTCTATGCGCTGACGAACTTTATTTGCTAAAACCAGTGCTGCACTACTTTGCGTATTGGGCAATAACATTACAAATTCTTCACCGCCGAAACGAGCAACAAAATCCGTTTCGCGACAATATTTTTGTAAGATTTTCCCCATCATTATTAAAACCTTATCACCGGCTTTATGCCCGTAGCCATCATTAATTTTCTTAAAAAAATCAATATCCCATACTAATAAGCACAAAGGCGTATGGTAACGTTTCCAACGTGAAAATTCTTCGTCAAGACGCTGACTATAAGCGAGTCGGTTGGGTAATTTCGTTAAGGTATCAGTTAATGATTGTCGAGTAACACGCTCAAGATTAGCGGTTAGCTCAATCGTTTTAGTCCGCATCACTTCAATTTCAGAAGTCATTAACGCTAATTGCTTATCTGATTCTGACTGATCTAGTTTAATTTCTTGTTTGTGTAGCTTAATTTTTTTACCAATTTTTTCCAGCTCTATCTGCATCACTGACTTTAACGGCTCTAAATTCGTTGCAATACTCACTTTTTTTTGTAATCCTGCCATGGATTCAGCCACATCAGTATCTAAATTATCATACTTATTAAAAGTGCCTCCCGTATGAGCCACAACATCTTCAGCATTTTTAGCTAATCCCACTAATTTTTGTGCAATATTATCTAAAAAACTATCCATTGATTGCTTCTCTAAACAATCTTGTTTCTTAATACTTTGCAATAAAACTAACGCGGCACTCACATTCTCATAAAAATTACCACTTGCCCCTTCCTTAAGCATATTAATGACAACCTCTGCCTGCTCATGAGAAATATCAGATATTTCATCACCTTGTAACAGTTCTATTAATTGTTCACTAATCTCCAAATTCGCACCGTGTAAGGCACTCTTATCTTCTTCCTTATCATCATCACGTAGAGACAAGACCGTTAATAATTTAATGAGTTCTTGTGCATCATCTAACTCTTTCATTTCATATTGCTCACGCAATAAAATAAAAGCCCGTACCTTATTTTCGTTCTTTTCTTGGCTAATTAAAAAATCAAATAATAGTCCCGCATCCTGCAATAAATCTTCATCGCTATCATCTTCATAATGTAATAATTTATCTGAAAATGTTTCTATAATTTGTAAAAAATCATGATTACTATCATGTTCTTTTAATTCTTTGCGTAAATAAATTAAATGCGGGTCTAAGCGAGCATCAAAACCCTTTGCCGCTCGAGATAAGCGCGTCAATACACGACGGCAAGTCGCTATATTTTGCTGACCGAAAGACGATGAATTATCCAATTCCGCCGCCAATTTTTCATACCGCTCTTTCCATAGCTTTGTTTCTGAATTAGATGCGCTCATTTTAATTCTACTATTCCTAATTTTTTAATGGCCAAAGACAAACTAATTTTACTTACGCTCTTCTTGAACGATTAAATCATTGATAACGGTGATCATTTTTTCATGTGACCCTGCAGAACGCCCATTCACTAAATATTTACCATTAACAATTACCGCAGGCACGCCTGTAAGCCCATAACGAGGCCCCATTGCTTTTGCTTTGCGCATTTTAGTATCTACAATAAAAGAATTATAAGCGGCAGTAAAATCCGCCTTTGCCACACCATGAGCCATAAAAAATGCCGCTAAATCAGCTTCACTTTCTAATTTTTGCTTCTTAACTTGTATCGCATCAAATAAATCTGCATGGACTTTATCCACGACACCTAATACTTCAGCAGTAAAATAAGCTTTTGCATGTTTACCCCATACCGCACTAAAAACCGCAGGTTGCCGAATAAATTGTACATTTTTAGGTAACGTTGCCTTCCATTTTTCTAATTCAGGCTCAAACTGATAACAATGCGGACAGCCGTACCAAAAAAATTCAATCACTTCGACTTTAGTTTTATCTTGAGTGGCTTGAACAGCAGCTAAATCTTTATAGCCTTTGCCTTCTGCAAAATTTATCGGTGAAAAAACCAAAGCACCGATACATAAGCTGGTTTGAATTATTTTTTTAAACATACTTAAGACTTCCTTTGTTATTTTATAATCGACATATAATATGACGTGGCTTTAATTTCTTCACTCGTCATTTTTTTAGCAATCATATGCATCATATTATCCGTATTATGTGTCCGTATACCCGCTTTAAAATCCGTTAAGGTTTTAATTAAATAATCAGCATGTTGCCCTTGTAAAGCAGGAAAAGAAGCTGGTTTATTTCCTTCGCCATAAGGGCCATGACATGCAACACACGCTGACACTTCAGTATCTAAAATACCATTCCGATAAATATCCTGACCTAACGCTACTAATTTAGTTTGCTCAGCTTCAGCAGCCACTTTATTTTTCTCAAAGGCCTCCCTTGCAAGCACTTGCTCTTCTGCGGGTAAATCATCGATATCATCAATATCGTCATCTAACTCAATCGGCGGTAGACTATTTTCCGTGACAGTTTGCTGCTCATAAAACAGTGCAATATCTTCTATATCTTGTGAACTTAAATTTTTAACCACATTATTCATCGTCGCATCAATACGACTGCCATCTTTAAACGCATTCAACTGTTTTATTAAATACTCTTCATTTTGATCAGCTAATTTAGGAAATAACGGCATCATACTATTGCCATCAACACCGTGACAGCCATTACATGATAAGGTTTTTTCCTGCACAGATTCTGCTTGTATGCTTCCAGAAGCCTGCAATAAAATTAATGATACAGCACCTACTAATACACTTTTTTTCATTCAAGTCCTCACTGGACAAACGATTAATGAACATGACCTATACTTAATATACTTATCATTGATATGTTTATGCATCACGATGATACTAACTTAGGTACAATACCAAACAAGCTATACTCTTAATTTTACGCTAATTTAATCAAACCCTCTACCATGAAATCAGTATGAATTCTCTCTACTATCAAGCAAAATTTACTATCAGTGCGCCTAATTTAAAAAACACCCCCCCTGATATCGGTTGTGAAATAGCCTTTGCAGGTCGTTCAAATGCAGGAAAATCAAGTGCATTAAACACCTTAACCAATCAAAAATCATTAGCCCGTATTAGTAAAACACCGGGAAGAACGCAATTACTTAACTTTTTTGACGTAAAGATTAACCAACGTTTTGTTGATTTACCCGGTTATGGCTACGCAAAGGTTCCGCCTAGAATTAAACGTGAATGGCATGAATTAATGGAGAGTTATTTTAAAGAACGCCAATCCTTGTACGGTATTATTCTTGTTATGGATATTCGTCATCCACTGACTGAATTTGATTGGCAAATGCTGGAATGGTGTCATTTCACCAAAAAACCCTTACATATTTTGCTCACCAAAGCCGACAAATTAAATAATGGGGCAGCAAAAAACACCTTATTTAAAGTTCAAAAAGAACTCGCTAATCGTGATATGGATGTGAGTTTGCAGCTATTTTCTTCTTTAAAGAAAATAGGTATTAATGATATTCACCACGTTTTAGATGAATGGTTTGCAGATAAACAAACTCAAGCAGCGAATCCTACCTAAAAAATGACCTCTAAACGCTCTTGGGCCATAATAAATTCAAAGCCTACATCTGCATAATCGTGTAATAATTGCTCATAAATCTCATCTAATTGGGTATCCGTTCGCGTCGGTTCATGATGGGTGAAAAAGAGTTTTTTAACCTCTGCTTTTTGAGCTAATTCAATCGCAGAGGTATAAGTGCCATGTCCCCAATTCTTTTTTAATAAATACTCTTCATCTGTAAATGAAGTATCCATAATCAGCACATCAACCCCTTTAATACTCTCCACTATCTCAGCAACACGCTCATCAATGATCATTTGAAACTCAGCATAAGCCTTATCTTCAGGCTCATAAATATTTAATGGCTGTTCATAATCACCCGTAAAGAACAAAGAACTGCCATCACAATCAATGCGATAACCAAAATTTATAACAGGGTGATTAAGTAAAATAGGCGTAATTGTCGCATCTGCAATCTTAAAAACTTCATGTGCTTTCACTGTTTTATAAGTAATATCTGCCTGTAATTCATTTTCTTCAATGGGAAAAAATGAATGCTGCATCTGAATTGTTAAGGTTCGCTCAATACCTTGACCTGTAATTAAATCTTGCCCACCATAAAATGTCAGCTGATTACCCGCAATATAAATAGGCGTACAAAAAGGGAGTCCATGAATATGATCCCAATGGGTATGTGTAATCAATATATGAGCATTAATCGGCATTTGAGTTAACAATTCCTGAGCTAACTTATGAATACCCGTGCCACCATCAATAACAATCAAGTCATTATTATTGGTTCTAATTTCAAGACAAGTGGTATTACCACCATATTTATTTGTTTCTGGATCAGGACTAGGAATAGAACCACGTACGCCCCAAAATTTAAGTTTCATCCTAATTAAGCTCCAATAAATTGTTGTACTTCAGAGTTAATCTCTGAAATATCACCTAATTCCACGATTAACTCATCTAATGTCATGGAAAATCGTGCATAAACATGTTCAGGGAAATCATTAATCACAGCATTTCCACCATCACCTATCTTATATTTTTTAGCAATTTGATTGGCAGCAAAAATACAATCTGCTAAACAGCTATCCTGCTTAGAACCATGATGCCAATTAATTGCATTGGCTAACGTATCAGATAACGCCCACTTTGAAACTAATAATTGCCCTGCTTTATCATGGCTTAAACCAATATGCTCTAATTCAGCCTGATGCAAACTAATATTATGTTCTTTACTATCGATTAACGCTTGATTAAATTCATGTGGCATAAATTCAGCAAACACAATTTTACCAAAATCATGTAATAAGCCTGCAATAAAATAATCACTACTTTCAATCATTGATATACCCACATGCATTGCTAATTTTTTAGCTAATACTGCTGTAACCAACGAATGCTCTAAAAATTTGTTAATATCAAATTCTGCCGCATTTTCTGGATTTAACATGCCTATCGCCGCAACACTTAATGCTAAATTTTTTAAACTCAAAATACCTAAAAAAACCAATGCACGCTGGATGGATAATACTTCACGCGGCAAACTATAAAAAGCAGAATTCACCACTTTTAGAATTTTTACAGCCATGACTGGGTCACTTTCAATCACTGCAACAATATCTTTGGTAGATGCCTTTGGATCTGCTGCAAGTTGTAATATTTTATGCACACTCTGTGGAAAAGCAGGCATTTTTTCAACAAATCTAATAAACTCATCTTCTGTTATTTTAGCCATTAGCCTACCTTATTCACCTTTTTTATTAGTGAGCCTCATCCCAATTAAACCCCACACCCACATCAACAATTAAAGCCACATCTAAGCTAACCGCATCACTCATTAACGATTGAATTATAACACTTTCTTCAACCACATTTTTTTCAGCCACCTCAAAAACCAATTCATCATGCACCTGCATAATCATTTTAGTGGTTGTGGGTGCTTGCATTAGCCAAGCATCGGTATCAATCATTGCCTGTTTAATAATATCCGCCGCCGTGCCTTGCATCGGGGCATTAATAGCAGTCCGTTCGGCTGCTTGACGTTTCAAGGCATTTTTTGAATGAATATCTTTTAAATATAAACGTCTGCCCAATAGTGTTTCCACATAGCCTTGCTGTTTTGCGACATCACACGTTTCATGCATATAACGCAATACATCAGGATAACGTGAAAAATATAAATCCATATATTGTTTAGCTTCTTTCTGTTCAATACCTAATTTCTTAGCTAGGCCAAATGCCGACATACCATAAATTAAACCGAAATTAATGGTTTTTGCTGAACGGCGTAACTCAGTAGTGACTTGTTCCAATTCTACGCCAAATACTTCAGCAGCAGTGGCTTTATGAATATCCATATCATTAGCAAAGGCCGCTAATAAACCTTTATCACCTGATAAATGAGCCATAATTCGCAATTCAATTTGTGAATAATCTGCGGCAATAATTTTATAGCCTTCAGGTGCAATAAACGCTTGTCGAATTTTTCGTCCCTGCTCAGTGCGTATCGGGATATTTTGTAAATTAGGATTAGATGACGATAAACGCCCTGTTGCGGTCACTGCCTGATGATAGCTGGTATGTATTCTGCCGGTTTTATCATTAACTTGTTGCGGCAATTTATCCGTATAGGTGGATTTTAACTTACTTAAACTACGATGTTTTAAAATTAACGATGGCAACGGGTAGCTTTCAGCTAACTCTTGCAACACCGGTTCAGCAGTCGAAGCTTGTCCTTTGGGTGTTTTCTTTAAAACCGGTAAATCTAGTTTATCAAATAAAATTGCTTGAATTTGTTTCGGTGATGCAATATTAAAACTTTGACCCGCCATATCATGCGCTTGTTGCTCTATGCTCATAATATCATTCGCTAACACTAAACTTTGCTCTGCTAATAATTGGCTATCAATTAATACGCCGTTACATTCTATGCGTGATAATACTTGAATAATCGGTAATTCTAAATGTTGGTAAAGTGACACTAATCGCGGTATAGCTAATATTTTTTCCCATAAAGCCTCATACAAACGCAATGTAATATCTGCATCTTCAGCTGCATATTCACACGCTTGCTCTAATGCTACTTCTGCAAAGCCAATCTGCTTAACCCCTTTACCTGCCACTTCATCATAATGAATCGTCTGATGATTTAAATACAACAACGCTAAATCATCCATATTATGTTTGGTCGCAGTACTATTTAAAACATAAGACAATAACATGGTGTCATGGGCAATCCCCTGCAAATTAATATCATAATTCGCTAATACATTGGCATCATATTTTAGATTTTGACCAATTTTAGTTTTTTGAGTATTTTCCAATAATGGCTTTAAACGCTGTAAAACCGCCTCGCGATTTAATTGCTCAACCACACCCACATAATCATGTGCGAGAGGAACATAAGCCGCGTCACCGCTTTTAATCGCAAAAGATACGCCAACAATTTCTGCACAACTATAATCAAGGCTAGTAGTTTCAGTATCAAATGCAAAATACGTGGCATGTTCTAAGCGTTCAAGCCATTGCTCAAACTGTGACCAACTTAAAATTAATTCATATTTTCCTGATGCCTTAACCGGCAACGTTTGAATCTCAAGCGGTAGCGTTAAATCAGGTTCTTTTTTTTCAGCTTTGGTATAAGAAGCTTGTAAATCTAACGCTAAATTATTTGACCAACTATTAAAACCTAAGGCGATAAGCTGTTGTTGCAATTCATTTTCATCTATTTGCACTCGCCGTAAATCATCCAGTTGATAAGGTAAGTCTAAATCTAATTTAATCGTGGTTAGCTGTTGCGATAAACGTAATTGAGCTATATTTTCGCGTAAACTTTCACCAACTTTGCCCTTAAATTCATCCGCACAGGCAATAATATTCTCTACTGAATCATATTTATCCAGCCATTTTGCCGCTGTTTTAGCCCCCACTTTAGGCACCCCAGGGATATTATCAGACTTATCGCCCATCAAAGCCAAATAATCAATGATTTGCGTTGGTTTCACGCCAAATTTATCAACAACCCCTTGAACATCTAAATAGGTATTTGACATGGTATTTTCTAGGCTTACCTGCTCGGTTACTAACTGAGCCATATCCTTATCACCGGTGGCAATCACCACCTGACAATTGGCTTGCACCCCGATATTGGCTAAAACACCCAATACATCATCAGCTTCCACGCCTGACTCGATAATTACCGGTAAACCCATCGCACGAATTAAAGCAAATAAAGGCTCAAGCTGCGGCTGTAAATCTTCTGGCATCGCATCACGATTTGCCTTATAGTCAGGG
>CAJVYO010000013.1 GCA_913009515.1 uncultured Methylococcaceae bacterium | reverse complement strand
ATGTTTTTTAGAAAAAACTAATTCAACACGACGATTTTTAACTTGCCCTCTAACCATGCGATTACTTGCCATAGGACTGCTTTGACCATAAGCATGCACCACTAATTTAGATTCAGGTACACCTAAACTAACTAAATACTGTTTAACAGCCTCTCCGCGTCTCTTAGATACCCTAAAATTATTAGATTTTTTTCCAACCCCATCGGTATGACTATTAATATGTAATGGTTTTTGCTGATATTTCATATAATCAGCCACTAACTTTAAACGCTGCTTCTTCTTATATGATAAATTGATCCCACCTTTCGAATACCAGTACATTTTTAACACATCAGGTCCAAATACATGCATTCTAAAGGTTTTTTCATGGCTTGCTAAATCTTTCGGCATAAATTCTTCTGTAATCACCACTCGTGATTTTTTAATACCTTTTCTAGTAAAAAACTTCAGAATCTCTTTTGCTCTTAATTTAAAGCGTTTATTACCACTACGTCCTGCTATCTGTGTTGAACTTACCAACGCTAAACGAGAATCCTTTATCTCATTCATATATTCAGCAATATATTCCAAATCTTTTAAAGACTGCAAATTAAAAGCGGTGCTTTTTTCAGGAAAATAAACAATTTTATTTTGTAAAGAAGCCATTGCATAAGGCAATAAATTATCCCTACATTTTGCAAACTCCTGATAACGCTGTTCAAAATTCACCGCAGACACGACAACACTAACAGTCTGTTTTTCTTCAAGACCTTTCATGTTGACATAAGTAAATGTAGGGAATTTTGCATCTAATAACGATGAAACAATAACTTCCGCGTCATCACCAAAAATAGATAAATATTTTGATTTAGGTCTTTGATCAATATGAACAGGATAATACTGTAAATTAGTATAATCATGTATCCAAGGTGCAGGTAAAGAAGCTAAACGGGCTTTATTAACCAATAACCCTGAATTTCTTGATTGATAAATACCAAATTGTAAAGGCTCTTCAGGATGTATAGAGAAAAAAGCTTCCCCATATTTAGGGATCGTTTGTACTAATTCACAAGCAGTTCGACTAGATTGACTTGTCCAAATTGACTTGGAACTGTCTGCTGAATAATTTAAAGTATCAGCCGAATAGTTAGCAGAAAAAGCCGAAGAACTCGCCATTGATAATGCAACTAAAGGAGCTATAAAATATTTCAATCTAATATCCATCACGTTATGATTCCATTTTATCCATGTAATTTGATGAGCAATGCCGCCTCTTCTCGGCTTAAACCACATTCTTTTATAAGTTCTTGACTGCTCGCTCCGGACTGAACTTTTTGAATGGCAAGCGAATAAGGCTGTTTCTCTTCAGTTTCTATTTTTTTATGCTGATTAACATCTTTTACCACATTATCAACTTGCGTACTCTGCTGAGATAATCGCATATCAACATTTACGGCAGTAGAACACACAACCGCAATATCGTTACTCATGCTATCGACTTGCGTTAATAAATTATCCTGACTAACTTTTAGCTTATTCTGCTCTAAAATAAGCCAAATTATGCCACCCGATAATAATAAAATACTAACTGCCATCACACTAAAAATAATAATAAATTCAATAGCCATTAAACAATTTCATCGATATGTTGAACTTCGTTTTCATCAGGATGCCTAGTTTGTTGCTCTTTATCATCACCAGAATGCCTTGATGATGGTTGCTTATTTCTTCTTTTATTATTGCTAATATCAATCCTAATAGGCTTTTTAATGGGACTAATCGCTCCCGTTGGTTCAATATTTACCATCAATCACCTCTTTAAATTGTCATTACTTAATAAATTAGTAATTATCTAGCTCTTCATTTTCTTCGTCACTTAAAAATTTATTCAAATCGACTAAAATTAATAGTTCATTATCGCGGCTCGTGACACCTTGTATATATTTAGAACTTTCATCATTGCCCACATTCGGTGCAGTTTCAATTTCTGAACTTCTTAAATCGACCACTTCAGCAACACTATCGACCATAATACCAATAATATGATGATCTGTTTCTATAATAACAATACGCGTTGAATCATCAGTTTCTTTAGACAGTAAACCAAAACGATTACGGGTATCAATAACAGTAACAACATTACCACGCAAGTTGATAATCCCAAGTACATACCCCGGAGCACCTGGTACCGGCGCAATATCCGTAACTCGTAATACTTCTTGAACCTGCATCACATTAATACCATACTTTTCATCACCTAAACGAAAAGTAACCCATTGCATTAACGGATCATTAACCGTTTCACCATCAATTATGACATTACTACTATTTTCATCATCACTCATATTTTTAAATCCAAATTATCTATTATTAAAAATTAACGCCGTATCATCGTGATATTTTTTTTATTTAATATACACTGATCAAGATCGGCAATAATCGCTAGTTCATCGGTTAATGTCCCTAAAAACCAAGGTCTATATTTTCTATTGAGTCGCCAATGTACTTTATCAATGGCTATTTTTGAAATATTCATGACTTCATCACATGCTAATCCCCATTCACCATCTAAAGTCAATAAAATATTAACTAAAGGTTGAATATCATAATCCCGTGAATCATTATAGCCCTCATCATTAATAAGATAATTCATATTTAAAATGCCGACTTTTTTTTGCATTTCATATTTAACCCCTAGATACCAACTAGGCTGACTAGGCATTTTGGTAATACCTTCAAGGTCAAATCTTATGGTTCTGGCCAAGGAAACTAAGGGTATAGCTAAAACAGATTCACCTACTCTAAAAAATAATGCTAAAAAATCTTCCCGCATATAATCAGGTAAAAAATCTAATTCATCTACTACTTCTGCTTTTATTTCCTGCGTCTTGATTATTTTTACTTGAGTATCAACACTATTTTCTTTAGCTATTTTAGGTAAAATAAACGGCTTTTTTTGTTCTATAGGTTGAGGCTCTTTGATCAGACTCTCTTTTTTATCTATCTCTTTAAGCTTTACTTCTTTTTCAATACGCGTGTGTTCAATGGCTTGTGGTTTAATTCTTCTAGGTATGTAGGTACTTTTAACCTTTACTCTTTTCTTAGGTTTCGGCTCTATCTTAGCAATCTTTTGCTCTATATCATTTTGTAATAAAGAGGGAATTTCTGTTAACAGTGTCGATAAATAAGAATCTAAGGCTAAATCTTGCTTCACAAACGACTGATTAGTCACTTTTCGTTGCTTATTACTCATTATTTAAAATTAGCTTTTTGCTTGCCTTCTTCCAATAAAGTATCTAATAAATTTGAATATTGAGCAACAGCCCTAGAGGTTGGATCATAAATAGACGCTGGCACCCCTATACTACTTGCTTCTCGCAATTTAGTATCAACAGGCACAAAACTATCCCATACGTTTTTAGGATATTTCTTACGTAAAACATCCAAACATTTAATTGCCGTCTTAGTGCGTTTATCAACCATTGTAGGCAATATTTTATAACCTGGCGGCACCGCACGTGATTTAAACACCATTTGAATAGTCCTAATCATACGATCCAAACCTTGTAAGGCTAAAAACTCAGTGACAACAGGCACCACTAAATATTCACAAGAAGCTAAGGCATTTATCATTAACACCCCCAACATAGGCGGGCTATCAATAATCACATAATCATATTCATCTGCAACTTCTTCTAAGGCATGTGATATTACTAGTCCCATACCCCCTAATGATGCAACTTGTCTATCTAATGTCGCAATTGCAGTTGAGGCAGGTAAAATAAATAGCTCAGGAAATTCAGTTTCTGAGATATAAGGTCTAGGATCATAACTTTTGACTTTACAGCTCGCATTATGAAATAAGTTATAAACACTCGCATCAATATTATCAGGATTATGCTTAAAATAACTACTTAAAGATCCATGAGGATCGAGATCTACCAACAACGTTCGGTATCCCCATGATGACAATAAGCCACCCATCGTAATAACGCTGGTTGTCTTACCTACCCCACCTTTCTGATTAGAAACTGACCATATTTTCATAACGTAACGACTCTATTAATAAGTATATAATAACTGACTAATCAACATATTTATTCATTAAGCCTGGAACATCTAAAATGAGTGCTATTTGACCATCACCTGTAATGGTCGCTCCCGCCAACCCATCTAATCCATGCAATTTAGCACCTAATGCTTTAATAACCACTTCTTCTTGACCGACTAATTGATCAACAACAAAACCAATTTGTCTGCCGCCTGAATTAACCACGACGACATGAGCATTACTTTCTTTATTGGCAATATAATCATCTTTATGGATAAGCCAATCACTTAAATAAAATAATGGTAAAGCACTATTACGCACCATAATAATCATTTGACCATCAACAACCTGCGTCTGCCCCATATCTAAATCTAAAATTTCTAAGACACTTGCTAACGGCAAAGCAAACGATTGTCCGCCTAACTTGACCATTAAGGTCGGCATAATTGCTAATGTGAGTGGGACTTTAATGGTAATGGTACTACCTTCACCCTCAACAGAATCAACTTCTACAGTACCATTCATTTGGGAAATACGGGTTTTAACCACGTCCATTCCCACACCACGCCCTGATACATCAGAAATAACATCTTTTGTTGAAAAACCAGGTGCAAAAATTAGATTAAAGCAATCTCTATCATCTAATCGTGCAGCAGTCTCTTCATCCATTAGACCTTTTCTAACCGCAATACCTCTTAATTTATCAGCATTCATACCAGCACCATCATCCTTGATGCTTAATTCGATATGATCACCCTCTTGAGAAGCCGCTAAAATGACCGTACCTTCAGAAGGTTTATCATTAGCCATTCTAACATCTGGCGTTTCTACCCCGTGGTCAACCGCATTTCTCACCAAATGCACCAAAGGATCGGCCAATGCTTCTACAAGATTTTTATCTAAATCTGTTTCTTCACCCACTAATTCTAATTTTATTTCTTTGCCTAACTGACGCGATAAATCTCTAACAACACGAGGAAACTTACCAAACACTTTTTTGATAGGCTGCATTCTTGTTTTCATAACCGCTAACTGTAAATCTGCGGTTACAACATCTAGATTGCTAACGGTTTTAGCAATATCTTCATCTTCTTTTTCAGCGGCTAAGGTTTGAAAGCGATTCCTAACTAAAACCAGCTCACCCACCATATTCATAATACTATCAAGAATACCG
This sequence comes from uncultured Methylococcaceae bacterium, assembly GCA_913009515.1. Classification (GTDB taxonomy): domain Bacteria; phylum Pseudomonadota; class Gammaproteobacteria; order Methylococcales; family Methylomonadaceae; genus Methyloprofundus. Next base: position 9,757 of record CAJVYO010000013.1, on the reverse strand, counting down.
GTGTCTACCCTAACTGTCGTTTCTGCCGGAGCCGATTTTGCTTTTGCCTTAGTATCCCCGCCAGCCTCTTTTTTAGGAGCGGCTTTTTTAGGAGCCGCTGTTTTAGGCTCTTCCTTTTTGGGTTCTACTTTGGGCTCTACTTTAGGTTCTTCCTTTTTAACCTCTGCTTTTTCTACAGCGGGTACTTCCTCTGAAATACTATTATTAAATTTTCCTTTACCATGTAATTCATCTAAATAATTATCAAATTCTTCTTCGGTAATATCACCATCACCTGATGGTGCAACAAATTCCTTTTTAGCATCCTTAGGTTTATCATCACCCTCTAAATTACCGACATTAAATGAACCTTTACCATGCAATTCATCGAGTACCTTATCAAATTCTTCTTCAGTAATATCGCCATTGTCAGCAGGTGCTGCTGTTTCAGTCGTTGAAGAATCCAACATAACATCTAGCTCATTACTAACTGCAGCTGAAGCATCTTTAATAATACTTTCATCTGCCTCCTCAGAATCCGCACTATCCGGCACGGTAAACGTTTGCAGTGTATCTAGTAACTCTTGTTCAACAGGCTTAGGCATTTCGCCTGCCCGCACCAAATCAAACATGACATTAACATCATCGACTACTCGCAAGATAACATCCATAAGCGGCGTATCAACAGCTCGATCACCATTACGCAAAACATTAAAAACATCTTCAGCTTTATGACAAACGCCCACCATCGCATCAATAGATAAAAATCCTGCTCCACCCTTAATCGTATGAAAACCACGAAAAATTGCATTTAATAAATCTAAATCATCTGGTGTATTTTCTAACTCAACTAACTGCTCACCTAATAATTCAAGAATTTCTCCAGCTTCTACTAGAAAATCTTGTAAAATCTCATCTTCAAGATCAATTGACATACTTTATTCCTCAGAAACCTAAACTAGATAAAAGTTCATCAACTTCATCTTGATTTGCTGCAACATTTTTTTTATCATCATTAACGCCAGGTACAACAGGACCTTCTAAATATAGTTCATCAGTATCTTTAACTTTATTTGACGAAAGACTGACTAAACCCACCATATTTGATTCTAAACTTTGAACCAAATTAATCACACGCGTAATAATCTGACCAGTAATATCTTGAAAATCTTGAGCTAATAAAATATCATTTAACCCTGTTTCTAATCGTACTAAACATTCTCTCGTTTGAGAAAAATAATTTACAACATTAATATTGATAGTCTCTACATTACTTTGTAATGATTCATTGGTCGATAATAAATCCCACTGAGCCGATAAGTTATCTGTCTCAGCTATTAAAGATTTTAAAATAGGATTAATTTCTTCAATAACTGCTATTGTTTTATGAGCCGCTTTTTCAGTCGTTTCAATAACATACTGTAACCGCTCTTTTGCATCGGGAATATCTGACTCAGTTAATGTTAAAATACTAGAATCTGAGGCAAAATTTTTCATCGAATCATGCAATTCACGCGTTAATCTACCTACCTCTTGAAATAAAATTGACTCTCTTAACCCTGAAATTTCATCTAAAATTTCATTCGCTTTCACTTCATTTTTATTTTCTAAGGCTTCAACTAAATTTTTAGCTAAAACAAGACGAACATCCTCTACAGCAGCATCAGTCATTAAAAATTCCTATTTTTTTATTTAATCTATTCTTTCAAAAATTTTATCAATTTTTTCTTTGAGTGTAGCTGCAGTAAACGGTTTTATCACATAACCATTCACACCCGCTTGAGCTGCCAGAATAATCTGTTCACGTTTCGCCTCTGCTGTTACCATTAATACAGGCATAGTTGATAATTTAGGATCGGCTCGTACTGCTTTTAATAAGTCAATTCCTGTCATACCCGGCATATTCCAATCAGTCACCAGAAAATCAACTCCTCCAGCTTGCAAGATAGGCAGTGCAGTTAAGCCATCATCAGCTTCATCTAGATTAGTAAAACCTAGATCCCCTAATAAATTCTTTACAATACGTCGCATTGTTGAAAAATCATCAACAACAAGAATTTTCATATTTTTATCCAAAACCTTTCTCCACCTTAAATTTTTTACTATAGTCTAACAAAATTTAATATAACCAACATGGCCATACATTCACAACAGTAAGTCTCTATTCTATCATTTTAAATCTTTTTACATGACATATTTTAAATATCCTTTAAAACAGGCCTTCAACTTCACCCGAAGTCCATTCCGACATTCTACTTTTCAAGCGCAACATCGCTTGACTACTAATTTGACTGACTCTAGATTCGCTTACACTGAGGACTTCACCTATTTCTCTTAAATTAAGACCTTCATTATAATACAATGAAATAACTAGCTTTTCTCTCTCAGGTAAGGATTCTATGGATTCCGCCAACGACTGCTGAAAAGAATTCTGCTTAAAAATATCCTCAGGATTCAACTTTGAATCAGTATAATCTTCTAAAAAAGAATCCCCTGACTCCGAAAGCTCTTCAACACTAAAAAAACGACTATTAGTAGAATCTTGCAAAATTTTATAATACTCATCTAAAGAAATATCTAAACATTCTGCAATCTGAGCAGGCTTCGCATCTTCAGAAGTTTTTAGCTCAATTTCTCTAATCGCCGCACTCACTTCACGCGATTTTTTATGCACTGAACGAGGTGTCCAATCTGAACGCCTTACTTCATCCAGCATAGCTCCGCGAATACGAATTCCCGCATAAGTCTCAAAGCTCGCACCCTGTGCGGCATCATAATTTTTTAATGCATCTAATAATCCCAGCATACCCGCTTGAATTAAATCATCCACTAACACCGAATCAGGCAACTTATTCAAAAGATAATACGCGATGCGTTTCACTAATGGAGCATATTCTAATACTTGCTCATCACCTGTTCCTGCGGTGCGTACCGAATTATACATCGCCACTCCATTCACGCAACACTCTCCTGAATCTCATATTCAAGCATACGTTCCACAAAAAATTCTACATGCCCAGCTGCCGTAAAGCTGCAATCAGGTAATTCACTAATTTTTTGCCCTATGCGACGAAATGCCTGTGCTGATTTAGATTGCGGATAAATATCAACAACCGCAGCTTGCTGCTTAACCGCTTTACGCAAATAATCATCAAACGGCACAGCCCCTAAATAATTTAACGCCACATCTAAATATTGATGGGTCATTTTAGAGAGTTTCTTAAATAAAATTTGCCCATCATCGACAGATTCCAGCATATTAGCAATGACATGAAATTTAAACAGTTCATGCTCACAGTTTAATAATTTAATAAACGCATAAGCATCGACTAAAGCGGTGGGTTCATCAGAAATAACCACCACAACTTCTTGACATGCCTTAATAAAACTCACCACGCTATTGGAAATACCGGTTGCTGTATCAACAATTAAAACATCTAAATCATCTCGACATTCATCAAAGGCTTTGATAATTAAAGCATGCTCACTATTATTTAATTCAGGGATATATTGCACCCCTGATGACGCAGGAATGACTTTTAAATTGCTCGGCCCTACTTCAATAATATCGTTTAACGCCTTCTGTCCTTTTAAAACATGAGAGATATTAAATTCAGGCTCTATGCCTAATAATGTATCAACATTAGCAAGCCCGATATCTGCATCAAATAAAGCCACATTTTTACCAAGTTGCGATAATGCAACCCCTAAATTAACCGCAATATTAGTCTTACCTATGCCGCCTTTACCACTGATAATAGCTAACACACGAATCGGTTTTATTTTATTGATGTTTCTTAATCCAGCAGCTTGATCTAAATTATCATGCATAATTAGCCGCCCTCCACTCTTCATCTTCTAAATAATTAGTATCACTGACTCGTTTTGATTCTGACAAACACTTTTTAATCAATTCATTGGCATTAGCATGATGAATATCTTCAGGTACTTCTTGGCCATCAGTCATAAAAGCCAATGGCACTTGATATTCAATCAAAGCTGAAATGGCATTCCCCGTTTCAGCCGACTCATCCATTTTAGTTAAAATACACGCATCAGGTTCAAAGCCTTCAATAATTTCACTCATTGATTTTAATTGTGTGGTTGCTGACATCACCAAATATCGTTTTACCGCAACACCTGAATTATTTAAGCTTTCGATCTGATCTAACATTCTAACGTCTTTCTGACTCACACCTGCGGTATCAATCAAAATTAAACGCTTATGTTTAAAACCATCGATTAATTTACGTAATTCATCTCCATCTGCCGCCACTCTAACTGGCACATCTAAAATACGTCCATAAATACTTAATTGCTCATGAGCGCCAATACGATAATTATCCATGGTAATCATCACCACATGCTCACTAGAGCCTTGTTTTAAAATATATTGTGCCGCTAATTTTGCAATAGTAGTTGTTTTACCCACGCCAGTAGGGCCTACCAATGAAATAACCCCGCCGTCTGTAATAATATCTTTATCCATCACAGGTAACACTTTATGCAACATTTCTAAGGCTTTTTCCCATACCACATCAGAATCTAAATGCTTATTAAGACGGTTGGCTATTTTAATGCTTAATTTTTGAGATAATCCTATATCCGCTAAACGACTTAATAATTCTAAACGTATCGGATTTCCCTCTACCGCCTCATCAGAATCTAATAAATCATTATCCATCACCGTACGTAAATAACGCATTTCCTTACGCATATCCATACGCATTTTTTGAAACATTTCCTCAGTAGCACTGCCTAAGCTCTCTTTTATTTGCTCTAATGTTTCTTGAAAATTATCATTATCTGGCTTATCTTCCATTACCAGTTCATTACCCTTTTTAATCGGTGGTAATGATAATTCAATATCATTACTTCGATTATCAGCATCCTTTTTTATAACGCTTGGTCTCTGAGTACGAGCAGGGGCAACTTTCGGTACAAATGTCTTTTCAGCATAACCGGCATATTCATCTAATTTACGTTGTATATTAGGATTTTTCAATAAGCTAGAGGATTCTGGGCTTTTGCGACTACTCGAAACAACATGCGGTTTTTTAGCAATAGCGGCTTTAGGCGAGGTCTTTGCTAAACTCGCTAAAGACTGAAAGCCTTCATTTTTTTTAATAACCGGCTTATCTCTTACTTTTTCCTGAATAGCCTGCTCATCAAAATCTTTTGCCGCAACAATTTCTACCCCACCATCAACTGAGCGATTGGACATAATAACAGCATCTTCACCCAATTCATCCTTCACCATCTGCATAACTTGTCGAATATCTGCTGCGTAAAAACGTTTCATCTTCATTCGTTTATTTCTCCTTTAACGGCTTAGGCTTGCTGTCCAACAGTAGAAACCACTTTAATATTTCGGTCTTCAGGTATTTCTGTATACGCTAAAACATGCAATTCAGGAATTGAGTGACGTACAAAACGAGCCAACCAAGGCCTTACAAATGACGACACTAATAAAATAGCCACCAAACCTTCTACTTCCATTTTTTCAGTGCTATCTTCTAATGATTTATGCATTTGTTCTGCGAGTCCGGGTTCAAGTCCAGCACCTGATTCACTACCTGTTTGTAATGTTTTATGCAATAATTGTTCCAGCTCTTGATCTAGGGTAATAACAGAGACCTCTTTTTCTATACCACTGATTTCCTGAATAATTAAACGCCCTAAACTTACCCGCACCGCAGAGGTTAAAATGTCGGTATCCTGACTCTTTGCCCCAAACTCCGCCAAAGTTTCGGCAATACCCCGTATATCTCGAATAGACACACGTTCCTGTAATAAATTTTGTAATATTTTTACAAAAATACCTAACGACACAATATCCGGCACCAAACCCTCAACTAATTTAGGTGCTGATTGACTTAAATTATCAAGTAGTTTTTGAGCCTCTTCATAACCCAGCATTTCATAAGCATGCGTTTGTAAAATATGACTTAAATGCGTTGCAATCACCGTGCCCGCATCAACCACTGTATAGCCTAATGTCTGTGCATAATCACGCTGATTGGCATCAATCCAAACGGCCTCCAACCCAAACGCAGGATCCTGACATTCAATCCCATCCAATGTGCCAAAAACTTGACCCGGATTAATCGCCATTTCTTTATCTGGCATAATATCTGACTCACCAATGGTCACCCCCATTAGTGAAATACTATAATGTGACGGGCTTAAATCTAAATTATCTCTAATATGCACCGAAGGAATCAAAAAACCTAATTCTTGAGACAGTTTTTTACGCACCCCTTTAATACGCGTCATTAACTGACCACCTTGATTTTTATCCACTAACGGAATCAATCGATAACCCACTTCTAAACCAATCACATCGACTGGCATGACATCATCCCAGCTTAATTCTTTTGTTTCTGGCATGTCTAATGGTGCCGCATCAAGTGTTGTTCCTGCAGCAGGATTTTGGGATGCCTCTAACTCAAGACTTGCTTCTTTTGAGCTTTTACGAATCCAATACGCGTAACCCGCCAACGCTGATGCAATCAGTAAAAAAACAAAATTAGGCATACCAGGAATTAACCCTAACGCCAACATAACCCCAGCCGTAATATTTAATGCCATTGGGTTAGATAGTACTTGATTTGAAATCTGTGAGCCTACCGTTGCATCACTGCCTCTAACTCGACTCACCACCATTGCCGCCGCGGTTGATAATAGCAATGAAGGAATTTGAGCAACTAAGCCATCACCAATGGTCAATAAAACATAGACCTCTCCCGCATCAGCAAACGACATATCATGCTGTCCCACACCGATAATCAAGCCACCGAGAATATTAACCGCGAGAATAATCATCCCCGCAATCGCATCCCCTCTAACAAATTTACTCGCTCCATCCATAGAACCATAAAAATCAGATTCTGCAGAAACTTCTGCACGTCTATCTCGTGCTTCATCTTGACTAATAACGCCTGCATTTAAATCAGCATCAATCGCCATTTGTTTCCCTGGCATCGCATCCAAGGTAAATCGTGCCCCTACTTCTGCGATACGCCCTGCCCCTTTGGTCACTACGGCAAAGTTAATCACCATTAAAATACCAAAAACGACTAAACCAACTGCAAAATTTCCACCAATAACAAACTCGCCAAAGGCCTCAATAACTTTTCCCGCAGCTGCTCCACCATTATGCCCTTCAAGCAATACAATTCGTGTTGATGCAACATTTAAGGCCAACCTAAATAAGGTCGCAATTAAGATAACACTGGGAAAAGAAGCAAATTCTAACGGCTTAACCGAATAAAGCACCACTAATAAAATAATCAGCGAAAATGCGATATTAAAGGTAAAGAATAAATCTAAAATAAAGGCAGGCAAAGGAATGATGATGAGTGTTAGCATCATAATAATGGTGATAGGTGCACCTAACTTTGCTTCAGTTATAAACTGAAAACCACTCTTTAGTCGTGTTAAATCCATGTACTTATAAAACCTTTACAATAAATAGAATATAAAATAGAACAAATAAATTAACTTTGTCTAAAGCTATCAGGAACTTTTAAATCAGTTGGCATATTAGGTGCTTTTTTACCTTTTTTCAGTGACTCATTTAATTGATAAACATAGGCTAATACTTGTGCAACGACTAAAAATAACTCCGCTGGAATTTCATCGCCTATTTCTGTCGAGTAATATAATGCTCTCGATAGAGGCGGAGCGGCAACTAGCGGTACATTATGGTCTGCTGCAATTTCACGTATCTGAGCGGCAACTAAATCAATCCCTTTCGCAACAACTGTCGGGGCGTTACCATCATCTTTATCATATTTTAACGCTACCGCGTAATGCGATGGATTGGTCACAATCACATCTGCGTCAGGCACGTCATCCATCATTCGTCCCTGTGACATTTCCATTTGCAATTGACGCCTTTTACCTTTTAATTGCGGATCTCCTTCTGATTGTTTATGCTCATCTTTAACCTCTTGCAAGGTCATCATCATATCTTTTTTATTTTTCCAATATTGATAAGGTACGTCAATTAAGACTAATATTATCAAGGTTGAACTCAAAATAAGAAAACAATGAACAATAATACTGCCGCTTTCATAAATACCGGCTTTAACGGATTCAAGGCGACTCAATACCATAAAATCAGGCAAATAAATATCAAATAAAATCTTTGCAACAAATAAAATTAAGCTAGTTTTTAGAACCGCTTTTAATAATTCCATCACGCCTTGCAAGCCAAACATCCGTTTTAGGCCTTTCAGTGGATTAAACTTAGATAATTTAGGTGTCATGGCTTCAGAGCTAAAATTCCAGCCCCCCATCATCATCGGACGCATAAAAGTGGTCACCATCAATGCTAAACCAAACGGTATCATTAATAAAAAACCATCTAATACCACTTCTGCGAAATGAATACCTAAACTTTTAGGGTCAAAAATAACTGCTCTGGATATTTGAAACTGCTGCCGCATCAAGCCTACTAAACCCAAGGCCATATCTTTACCAATAAAGATAAACATAGCAGCACTGACCATCAAACCTACAAACGTATCTAATTCTTTTGAACGTGGAATTTGTCCTTTTTTACGCGCATCAGTAATACGCTTTTCCGTGGGTTCTTCGCTTTTGTCTTGACCTGTATCTTCAGCCATAATTAATAATACAAGCTATGACACACGTAAAATCTGATTGATTAATTTAAAGCCATCAGACAATACAAAAGTAAACGATTCAATAATACTCGGCAAAATAATCCAAAGCAAAATCATACCCATCATAATAGTAATTGGAAAACCAATACCAAAAATTTGCAATTGGGGAGCTGCTTTTGAAGCAACGCCAAAGCTAATATTCACTAATAAAATCGTTGACATAATCGGTAAAGCTAATAAAACGCCCCCTGAAAATATCTTAGCACTCCACATAATTACCCGCCACAAGTCATCCTGACTTAAACCTAAACCACCAATGGGCAATGTTTGAAAGCTTTCAATAATCATTTCAATCGCCAAAAGATGTCCATTGACACCCATAAAAAAAAGACTCGATGAAATAATAAAAATTTGTGCTACTACAGGTACTTGCATGCCAGAAGCAGGATCCACCATTGATGCAAATCCCAAGCCCATACTATAAGCTGTTGACTGACCGGCTACTAACATCACCGAAAAAACCATTTCTAAAATAAAAGCGGTTAATAAACCAATCGCAATTTGCTGTACGGTAATCACAAAGCCTTCATAACTCATCAATTCAACAGTCGGCAATGTTGGTAAAAATGGCATTACCACCCAGGTAATCAATACCGAGATAATAATTCTAAATTTAACCGGAGCTGATTTAGAACTAAAAACAGGAATTGCTAATAATAAGGTATTAATACGCACAAACGGCCAGAAAAATAAAGCTACTTTAGCCAGTAACTCTTCTTCTGTGAAATTCAAGCCTTAACCTATCAACATTGGAATTCGCAATACAAGACCTCTAAAAAAATCAATAATCGTTTGTAGCATCCAAGGCCCTAATATCATAAGAGTGCTAATGATAGTTGCTAATTTAGGAATAAAGGTTAATGTTTGCTCATTAATAGAAGTGGCCGCCTGAAACATTGAAATAATTAAACCTACAACTAATGATGCACCTAAAAGAGGAGCCACTAATTTCACAGCAACAATCACGGTTTCTTGGGCAATCATAGTAATTACATCAGGTGTCATAACACGTCCTTATACATAAAAACTAGCGGCTAACATTTCTAATATTAATGCCCAACCATCTGCTAATACAAACAACATAA
>CAJVYO010000012.1 GCA_913009515.1 uncultured Methylococcaceae bacterium | reverse complement strand
CGTGATGCCAGTAAATTATGAATAAATAACAGCGGAATCGCGGCACATAAACCGAGCATCGTCGTGACCAAGGCCTGTGAAATACCATTTGCCATTAATTTAGGGTCGCCGGTACCAAATAAACTGATAGATTGAAAGGTTGCGATCATGCCAGTTACGGTGCCTAATAAGCCCAATAATGGAGCCACTGCTGCAAATAATTTAATCATCGATAAACCTTTTTCTAAGGCAGGCACTTCACGGGTAATCGCTTCATCTAAGACTAATTCAAGCGTGTCTGTATCCTCAATAGGATTTTTTTCTGTGGCTAATAAGATACGCCCTAATGGATTATTATCCGCGGCAGGCTGCTCAACCTGCTGCTGCATTTTTTTACCGATAAGGCTTAAAATAATTAACCGCAATACAGCATAGATAAACCCTAATAAACCTAAACCAATAATAATATAACCAATGACACCCCCTTGCTGAATGCGTTCTTTCGCATCAGGAGCTTGAATCAACATACTTAATAATACGCCGCGTGTTGGGTCAATCGCAATCGGTAATTGGCCTGTTGTGGCTTGGCTAAAATTAGCTAATAAATCCAAATAATGTGTTTCAGGTTGACGCGATAAACTCACTAAAATATTGGTTTCAGCAGAATATTCCAAATAACCACTGTCAGTAAACGCATTAAATGCACCCACGCGAATAATCTCTGCATTTTTACGAATACCAGCCACTTCAACTTCACCCTGAAAACGGACAATTTTTCCTGATTCGGTCATCTCTTGTTGCAAAGTAAACCAAAGCTGTTTTAATTGTTGAATAGTCGGTAACGCCTTACTCTCAATCATGGTGGTTAATACTTTATCGCGGTGCTGATATTGTGCTGAGACGACGGAATTATTAAGCTCGGCTTTTAAATCCCCCGCCGCCAAACGTGCCACGCCAAATAATTCACCTAATTCACCACTACGCGCTTTTAACTGCGTTTCTAATTCAATTAATAACTGTTCATTAGCGGCTAAATGCTCTTTTAATTGCTCACTCAAGCGTTCTTGATGTTTTAATTCAGCGGTTTCCGCGTTTAATAATTGTTGCTGAGTTTGTTTTTCAGCTAAAAATTCAGCTTCCCTTGCTTGATTAATATTGCGCTCTAATTGTTGAGCTTGTTTTACATCGTTTAATAATTGGTCTAAATTTTTATGCTCTGCTAACAGGTTTTGGCTCACTAAACAGGCGATAAAAAATGTATAAATAAGTTTCATTATTTTACCTCTATGGCTAAATCAAGCGGTAAGGTTAATAAATCAGGGGCAGTTTCTTTGCGTGCAATACGTAAACCTTGGCGAATCGCATTACGATGTTCATTATCTAATAGTGTCCATGCTTTAGTTTTCTTGTCCCAAGCTCCGGTTTCACTGCCATCTAAACGTTGATAATATAAGGCAACCCGTCCTAAACGTAAGAAATCCACCGAACTTTCTTCACCTTGTAAAGTAATATTGCCACGATACGCTTCAATCGTATTGCCGTAATTATTTTCGATTTGATAGGCTTCAATCAAACGTCTAAATTTTTCTGCATTACTCACATCGGCCCGCACCATCATCTCACTTAAGCTTTGCAAACGCTGTTGTCGTTCCTTGGGTAAAAAAGGTAAATCTAAACGTACAAAATCAATCAAACTTTTTTGCATATTCAAAATCAGTGGCACAATTTCACGTTGCGTAAAATCTATTTGTTCTAACTGTTGATTCAGTGACGTTTTTTCTGCTTCCTGTGAAGCCAATAATGTTTGTAGATGCGTATTATAAGTTAATAAAGTTTTATTTTGCCTTGCAGCCGCACGATAACTCTCTAACATCTTACGTGTGCGGTCATCTAAAGCATCAATTTTTTTCTGAGAACTGGCTGCGGCTGAATACATCTTATTTTCAGTGCTAACCGCTTGTGAAAGAGCATCTGCAAACAGCGGGGAAACGCTAAAACTTGATAGGGTACACACTAAAATAGCGGATAATTGACGAGAAATACAACGCATATAAAATGATTTAAGCTGAATTTAAAAATAATGACCGAACTTTAACATAGCAAATAAAAATCGTCTATATCACCATTAAATAAAAGGTCATGCTTGATGCACATGTCATAACGATTCATATAGAGGCAGCTAAATAATAACTTTTTACTAATCACATAAATTAATAATTTGTAATATAAATAATAGCATGCTTAAATATTTAATCTTATTTTAAATGTAAAAATAATAATGAATAAAAATGGCTTAGTTAGAAATCATCGTCCTAAAATTATTGGTTTAATACGCTTATTTGATGTTGGCATTATTATTTTAACGCTAGCATGTGTCTTATCATTTTTTCAGCTTGAATTCGATGATAAACAGCTATGGTGGGTTTTATGTGCAGTCATGAGTTTTGAATTTTTTGCCGAATTGAGTACTTTATATAATGCACCTAGAGGCGTTAACTTATATGTCGAATCGACTAGAACATTAGGAGCTTGGCTAGGAGCTATTTTAGTCATTACCATATTTTCACAGTATAAATCAGATATTATTGAGCCAGTATATAAAACTGTGTTTTGGAGTTGGAGCTTTTTTGTTCCTATTTTTTTAATTTTATGGCATTTAATGTTGCGCAATATTATAAATTATAGTCGTTCATTAGGAAGAAATACGCGTCAAGTCGCTATTTTAGGGGCGACTGATATTGGCTATGAATTGAAAAAAACCTTTGATAAAAATACCTGGTTAGGATTTTCATTTATTGGCTACTTTGATGACCGACAAGAAGAACAACGCTTGCAAGGTAAAGTCATTATTAATGGTGATATTAAAGATTTAATTAAAAAAGTTAATAGTCATGAAGTTGATATTATTTATATTACTTTGCCCTTGAAAGCAGAAAAACGCATTAAAGAAATATTAGCGATATTAGCGGATACTACAGCCGTGGTTTATTTTGTACCTGATTTATTTGGCTTTGATTTGCTGCGTTCACGCATGGAAAACATAGACGGCATTCCCGTTATCAGTGTACATGACACGCCATTTTACGGTATCGATGGTATTTTAAAGCGCTTATTTGATATTGTAATCGCATCATTAATCTTAGTTTTAATTAGCGTACCATTAATTATCATTGCGATAGGTATTAAACTGACATCACCCGGCTCTATACTTTTTAAACAACGGCGTTATGGTTGTCGAGGTGAAGAAATTATGGTGTGGAAATTTCGCTCAATGACGGCATCAGACAATGGCGACTATGTTAAACAAGCCACCAAAAATGATATGCGAATCACGCCCTTTGGTGATTTTTTAAGAAAAACATCCTTAGATGAACTGCCGCAATTTATCAATGTGTTACAAGGACGAATGTCTATTATTGGTCCTCGCCCCCATGCTGTTGCTCATAATGAGCTTTATCGCGGGCAAATAAAAGGTTATATGCTACGTCATAAAGTAAAACCAGGTATCACCGGCTTAGCTCAAATTAGTGGCTTTCGAGGGGAAACTGATACCTTAGATAAAATGGAAGGACGTATTTATTATGATTTAAAATATATCCGTACTTGGTCGATTTTATTAGATATTCAAATATTTTGCTTAACCATTTTTAAAGGTTTTAGAAATAATCAGGCATGATAAATATGAAATTATCGGGTCACTAAAAAACGTTGTTGCGTATTTTCTAGCACTAAACAGGTTAATTTATTGGAATAATATGCACCGGTATCAATACCGATACGATTTAACTGAATATCTGGCTTATCAGTAATTGAATGTCCATAGACAATCATCTTGCCATGAAAATCAGTGCTATTTAAAAACTCTTCTCGAATCCATAATAAATCTGCGGCAATTTGTTTTTCAAGTTTCAATTTAGGTTTAACCCCTGCATGCACAAAATAATAATCACCTTGCTGATAATAAGTCTGTGATGCTTGAAAGAAATCTAAATGGCTAGCGGGTAATTGCTGCCTCAAATCCTCTTGAATAGCTGGTAAATCTGCTATATTTGGAATACCTTTTAAACGCACGTTATAACTACTCAAAGTGGATAAGCCTCCAAAATTAAACCACTGATTACTCGGTGGATTATATGGAGCAATAAAATCTAATAACACTTGCTCGTGATTACCGCGTAGAAAAATAGACTTAAACTGCGGCAAAGGCTTAGACAGCAAATAATCAATAACTTGCTTAGATTCAGGTCCACGATCAATATAATCGCCTAAATAAACCACCGTGATTTCATCTGCATAATCCTCTGCATCTGCTAAAATAAGAGTATGAATTTTCTTTAATAAATCATATCGTCCATGAATATCACCAATACAATAAATACGCTGCTTGGCAGCTAAATGAGGGGTTGGATAATCAAGAGGCTGTTTTTTAAAAGAAGAAAAAAAACGGGTCATTTTATTTTTCACAAATTCGTATCATTCAGCTATTTTAAAATAAAGTAATTATATGCTATTTAAATTTTTTATTATCATAATCTCACTTTCACCTTTATTTTTTGGTAGCAACCGAGTGTGGTCATGGAGTTTATACAGCAGCTTAATTGCCTGCTTAGGGGCTGTGTATTTTTATACTGTCTTGACCGCTGATAAAAAGCAGGCGCTTAGTCTCACATTTATTAAAATTCCATTGCTATTAATCAGTATCACCCTGCTATGGATTTACCTACAAACCGTTACCTGGTTACCCGCATCATGGCTACATCCTTTTTGGCAATTAACCGCCAATCATTTAAACACTGAAGTTGCCGCAAGTATCAGCATATCACCGGCTAACACTATTGAAGCATTAATGCGGCTGATAAGTTATTGTTTAGTCTTTTTTCTCAGTTTTCAATTTTCACGTCAAAGCAAAAATGCGAGTTTTATTTTCAATAGTGTCGCTTATGTAGGCACTCTGTATGCACTGTACGGCTTAATTGCTTTTTGGGGTGATTATAAAAGCTTATTCGGCTTTGAAAAATTACATTATCTCGGCAATGTTAGTTCTACCTTTGTTAACCGTAACTCTTATGCAACCTATGCAGGATTAGGGATTTTAGCAAGCTTTCCACTATTAATAAGCCGTTTACAGCGTAGCTTAAAATATGGCATTCAAAATAACTACGGTTTACAGTATTTTATTGAAAATGTGATTGTGCGTGCCGGCTTACCCTTATTAATGATTTTTATTATTTCCACCGCCTTATTATTAAGCCATTCCCGGGGTGGATTTTTAAGTTCTTTATTCGCGATTATTATTTTTTTAATCTTACCGATTATCGCTAAAAAAGTGAAAGTGGGCAAAATATCTATTATGCTGCTCATGATTGTGACTTTTACAACCGCAGCACTCTGGAGCAGTGGTGATAAATTATTAGAACGCATGGATCAAATTACCTTAACTGCAGATAAAAATGGACGACTTGCCGTATATGAATTACTAGAACAGCAAATTGCAGAAAATCCGTGGTTAGGTATGGGCTATGGCAGTTTTGAAAAGAGTTTTAGATTATATCGAAATGAAACGGTGAAAGGTTATTACACGATGGCACATAATACTTATTTAGAAAATATGTTTGAATTAGGCGTGCTACCCGCTGGCTGCTTGTTTTTAGCCTTGTTTTATATAGGCTTACAGTGTTTACGTGGAGTTTGGCAACGGCAACAACATTGGTATTATCCTGCTATTGGTTGTTGTGCCACCTTATTAGTGGGGGCACATGCGTTAGTGGATTTTAGTTTGCAAATTCCCGCAGTGGCTTATACTTACACGTTATTAATGGGAGCGGCACTGGCACAATCCTTGCCACGCTCACAGCGTTTATCAAGCTAAGTTTTTGATCGTGTAATACGTTGATAATAACGCAATAATTTTTGCCAGCGTTCGGGTTCATAAGTTAATACTTGTTCAACAACCTCCAATAAATCAGGCTGTTGTTTTATCAGCTCAACTAAAGCACGAAAACGTAATGTACTGGCTAAATAAATTTGGTCTTTGAAGATATCCTGTAATTCAGGGTCTAAAAATGCTTGATGCTCATGAAAAAAACGTATACGTTTAATCAATAAATTAATTTCAAGGCGATCAGCATAACAAGATAAACGCATAGAATGTAGCTGGTCTTCTATGGAAAAATTTAAAATTTTCTGCATAAAGGCTAAGCGATACCAAACATAGGTATTAACGGGGGAAATCGTTAAGCTCTGTACCATATCTGCATATATTTCCTTAATAGCCGGCTTTTGTAATGTTGCCTCGACCACGGAGAATAGTTGAATGTTATTCGTGCCAAGCATCTGCCAACGTTCACCGGTTGCTGCCCACTGTAATGCCGATTCTATATGTTCATTACTTTTTTGATAAAGTTTTAAATCATTTGCATTGCGCACGCTTGTCACTGTTTTATCTACTTGAACAGGATAAAACATATAAACAGCCGCAATAAAACGCGGTAATGATAAATAAAATAAGCCTATGCAGCAGGCTATACCTATATACGCAGTTACTTTATTCTTATAATAAGTAGTCAAAATTTAACGCTTAACTAACATAATACTGGCCATATTGGCTGTAATGATAATAATGACCTGAATCACCATAACGTCCATATTGTTTTAAATCAACTTGCTGCAAAACCACACCCGCAATATTATGATGCTGTTCATTTTGTAAAATATGTAATGCACTACGCACCACCTTTCGCGGGGTTTTATCCCAGGCTAATACAAAAATAACTTTATCAACCAATTCAGATAAAACACGAGCATCAGGTACTGCCATAATAGGGGGTGAATCAACAATTACTAAATCAAAACGCTCTTTTAATTCTTCCATCAATAAATGCATACGTTTTGAAGCAAACAAATCAGTGGGATTAACAAAGCTCATTTTTCCACGAGGAATAATTAACATACCACAGGCTTCATCTTCTATTAACACATCATCTAAACTTAACGTTGAATCACCTAATAAATCAGTTAAGCCTAATTCTGCAGTTAATCCCAATTCTTTATCAATCACTGGCCGTCTAAAATCAGCATCAATAATCACCGTATGTTGACTGGCTTGTGCAGATTGACGGGCAATCAATAAACTTAAGGTACTTTTTCCCTCACCCGGAACAGAGGATGTCACTAATAAAGTTTTCACCCGGTCATCTGGATTAAGTACACTCAGTGATACTCGCAAAGTATTCACTGCTTCGGCCAGACTAGACTGCGGCTTATCTAATATATATTGATGTGGAGAACCTATTTGTTTTTGGGCTTGAGGAATAATCCCTAAGGTTGCCATATGTAATAATTCTTGTACTTGCTCAGGTGAACGAATCCCAGGATTCAACATTTCCAATACAAACACCAACACTACAGCAAAAAATAATGAGCCTAGAAAACTCACAATCAACAATAATTTTTTCTTAGGAAAGCTTGCGATTAAAGGCGGCTCTGCAAGTGAAATAATACGCGCATCCGCTTGTTCCATGCCTTGTGTTGAGGTGGTTTCTTTAAAGCGATTTAAAAAAGTTTCAAATAAAATACGGTTGGCTTTTGCCTCGCGCTCTAAAGCACGTAATTGCACTTCATCTTTTTTATTGCCCCCGGTAGTCGCTTCAATTTTTTTCAAACTTGAGGCCAGCGAGTAGGTTCGAGACTTATAGACCTCCAATGAATTACGCAAACCCATCGCAATTTTTTTCACTTCTGAATGAATTTTATTTTTTATATCCTCAACTTTGGCACGCATCGCAATCATACGCGGATGTTTCTTCCCATATTCAACGCTCATTTCAGAATAAGTACGTTGCACTTCGGCTTCTTGCTCACGTAAATTTTGAATTAGCGATGAATTTAATACCGCGGATACACTGTCAATATTTTTACCGCTTTTTAAGATGCTGGCGACTTGATTATATTTTGCTTCGGCTTCTGCTTTTTCTGCACGAGCAACAATCAATTGACTATTTAGTTCCGATAATTGTTGCTGTGATAAGCCTATTGAATTTTTTACTTCAACTAGACCATGTGATTGTCTAAATTCCTCCACGATATGTTCTGATAATTCCACTTTATCTTTTAGTTCAGATAATTGATTATTCAACCAATCCGTAGCTTTTTTAGTCGCATCAAATTTAGCTTGTAACTGTCCAACAATATATTGTTCAGCAATTTCATTAGTAATTTTTGCCGCAAGTTTAGCATTCTCAGAATCAAATTTTAAATTAATAATTTGTGAGCGTTTAATTTGGCTAACTTTTAATTTATCTAAAAAGGTATTCACCATTTTAGTCTCTAAGGTTTGCTGCTTATCCTCTTCAGTGGTGTTATCAAGCTTTAATAAACCTAACATCTCTAACCAGTCGTCAGCAATCAATGATTTAAAGCTAAATTGTGCTAAAAAACCATCTGCTTTTTTTAAACTTCCATTAAATTCTTCATAACGATCCAGTTTTAATTTATCAATCACCTTATGGGCTAGACCACGTGATTTAATGACTTCCATTTCACCAATAACAGCGGTATCTCCAGATAAACCACCGGTAATAACCTCCTCAATATCCACAACTTTTGCCGAATTAATACCAATTAATAGCTGCGTGCTGGCAGTATAGCGAGGGATTAACTGAAAAATAATAGACACAGCAATCAGTGTACACAGTGTGGTGACACTAATTAATAACTTCTTACGCAACCAAAGAATATGAATAATATCACTTAAAGAGGTTCCTTCTTCGTCATCTTCAAACGTGTCTAATTGATGAGTGTCTTGTATAGCCTGTTGTTGCACAATAACGTCCTTTAAATAGTAAAACTGTCAAATGCTTTAGAAAAAACGCTCGTCTACACGAATGACATCGCCCGGCATTACTTTATCGTCCATTTTTAGCTTTAATTCTTCCTTGGTATTATCATTTACCCGTATTACCATTACATAGTCTTTTTTAGCACGATAAGTATAACCGCCCGCAATAGCAACTGCTTTACGATAAGACATGCCATCAACATACGCATAGGATTGAGGACGTTTTATCTCACCCATAATATAAAAAGGCCCGTAATTTAAGACTTCAATACTCACGCGAGGATTCAATAAATAATCGGGTTGCAAGCCATCGATAATCTTTTGTTTTAGTTCCGGTAAGGTTAAATCAATCGCCTTAATAGACCCTATCAGGTTTAATGAAATATTACCTGACCCACTTAAAATATATTCACCGGATAAATCAGTTTGATTAAACACGGTAATCTTTAATACATCTCCCGCGCCTAATGTGTATATTTTTGAATTTGCATGAACTAACGAAACCGTTAGTGATGCACAATAAAAACAAATAAAAACAAATTTTACGAGGTATTTTTGCATAAGCTGGTTTAGATAAATTTAAAGTTGGGCGGTAATATTAAACATAATTTTATGTACTTCATAATCCGTATTCACATAATTAACCTCTCGGCTATCGTAATTATAATTGACTGACAGATTAAAATTACGATTTAATAAATATTTAACACCAAAATTTGTACCGACAATATGTTCTAAGCGATTTTTACGGTTAGCAAGTGTCGTATTATTAACATCAAAACCTTTATATTCATGTAGTCGATAATACACACCTAAAGATAAAATCAGATTACGCAATAATTCATGCTCAAGCTTAATGCTAGGGCTGGTTGCCACAAAACCCGACACCCCGTTTTGAGTGGTTTCATTAATGGTACGACGAAATGCCAAACTAATGCTACTTAAAGGTGTAGGTCGCCACATTAAATTAGCAAAACCATTCACCCCTGAAATACTGGCCAATCTAGCATCGGCATAACGGCGATATTGATAACCTATAGAAATATCACCAGTCAGTAATTCGGTTAAATCAAATTCCATACCCGCTAAAATATTATAACCTGATGAATTACGTTGAAAACTAGTCGCTGAAGTCCCACTGATGACACTGGTATCATAATCTACTTGTTGCCAAGTAAACTGAGCAAACGTTTCATATTCAGGTTGAATTTCATAACCAAGCCTTATTGACGGGGCATATTCCCAACGACTTCGGCTGCTTTGCTGTAGTAAGCCATTTAAGCTTAAAGTATCTTGATAATCTGTTCGTGAAAACTGTATCGCTGGTTTTAATCGAAAGCGATTAAATTGGTGTTTATAGGCTAAGGTTATTAATTTTTGATCATAAAGCGTTGGCTTGCTTCCTCCTAGCTGATCAGGAGAACCACGATCTTCATGCAAATATTGATAAGCAAAGGCAGCTTCTAATTGGCTATGGCGTAATATATCTACACGTCCATCGAAGGTTAAAGAGACATCTTCATAATTATTCTGCGCTCCTTGCGTCGAATAAACGGCGATATCCGTTGCGAGTGCTACATTAAATTGATGTTGATTCCAGTTTGATGCCAACATAAAACCCGGTTGAAAATGGGCAATATAGCTACTAAATTCTTGGTTTTTATCGCGTTTAAAGATATTGCTATCATACTCATTATTGAATGCCATACTCGGTAATAATGTAAATGACCGAATATGGATACCTTGAGCAGCATAACGACTAATTTGTCGTTCCTGTCTATCTTCTGCATCATCTTGTGATTCATAAGCCTGAACCAACGTCGAGGTGCTTAATAAGACCGAAAGATAGAGTATATGTTGATTCATGCTTAAATATATTTAGTTATAAAATTAACTAGGGCTGACATTGGCATTGTCTGGTAACTGCTCCTTTATTCTCTCGAAGACATCTTGAGGTATTCCTCCTTTTCCCTCGGGCGCGCCTTTACCTTCCGGTGCGCCTTTACCTGCTGGTGGTGCCGCATATGCAGAGGTATAAGAAAAGCTTAATACAAGTGCTAGTGATACACTTTTTAAAGCCAATTTAATAGTATTGTTCATTATTAATCCTTAAAATATAAAATAGTTTAAAAAACATAGTGTAACATAATAAAAAAACTAAATATCAGTATAAATACTTGAAAATTCTTCAATAAAAACTGATAACTGATTTTTAGCTAAATGATTAATACCAGCTGCCCCTTTACGCCCGCCCCCGGTTGGAAAGGCAGCACATAATATATCGGCATTTATTTTATTATTTAGCGGTGCCCGTACACTTACTTGATAATCATCCGCTTGAGTATAAGTAATAATCGCATGGGCTTTATCCGGATGTTGGTTTGCCAAGTTATTAGCAAATACGCCATTAACCCGTCTTGCCCAAACCGCATCATCTAAAATATAAACCGCCACTTTCTCATTTTCATATTCTGTTTTAATCGCTAATGCCTTCGCTAAATCCTGCTGATAACCTTGTTCAAGCTGATTAAAAATAACTGCATTAGCATCTATCAATGTCAACGGTGATGAATAATGCCGCATAATCTCATATAAATATTCAGGTTTAAAATGTAAATCCTCAATACAGCCACCATAGGCATTATAATTGATATACAGGCCTAATTTTTTTAATTGCTGTCTCGCATCATGATTTAAACCCAAGCTACTCGCTAATGTTTCAGCCGCAGCATATAAATTATCGCCAAAAGCAGCCACAATTGCCCACAGTGGATATTGACCGTTTAAATACTTATTAACAATTAAACTAGTGCAAGTATTTGCATCGGTATCAATTAAAGCAGTTAGGTTTTTATGGGTAGGGCAATGATCCGCTTGATGGTGATCGGCATAAAAAACCGTTGCTCCAGCTGTTAAAAATTGCTGTAAAGCATCACTATTTTTATCGAGGGATATATCTAACACCGTTAGGCTATCCCCTTCCCCGGCGGTTATTTTTTTTAATAATTGAATATCACGTTTAATACCAGTAATTAAAGTCGCCACTAATGGTTTTGCCAGCCGTAATTGAATTAAGGCACATAAACCATCGGCATCACCATTGAAAATATCATAATGCATTATGAAGCAACCTGTTGCGGTAGTATATTGCGACTGCGTAATAGTTGAATAACCTGATTTGCACTATCATCTAATGATAACGCATGAGTATCTATTTTTAATTCTGGATTATCAGGTATTTCATAAGGTGATGAAATACCCGTAAAATCTTTAATCTCACCCTCGCGGGCTTTTTTATACAAGCCTTTAACATCACGCGTTTCACAAACTTCCAAGGGACAATAACAATAAATTTCTAAAAAATCACCATGCGGCATTAAGGTACGTGCAATCGCTCGCTCGGCTTTAAAGGGTGAAATAAAAGCGGTTAAAGTGATAACGCCCGCTTCAAGCATTAATTTAGCGGTTTCACCGATACGGCGAATATTTTCTTTCCTGTCTTGCTGGCTAAAACTCAAATCCTTGTTTAAGCCGTGACGTACATTATCGCCATCCAATACAAAGGTATTCAGTTTCAACTGATATAGCTGTTCTTCTACTGCATGGGCTAAGGTTGATTTTCCTGAACCCGATAATCCGGTAAACCAAAGCACTACCGATTTATGTTGATTTTTTTGTTCACGACGCTGACGATTAACTGTCGATTGATGCCAAATTATATTCGTTGATTGTTCCTGACTCATCCGTTTATTCCTGATTATATTTATACCCAGTCCATTTAGAAATACGCAGTTTTCAATATGGGATAGGATTTAGTAAAAATGTTTTTTTAGCCAGCGCCATTGGGCAAACAGGGCTTCCCGTCTAAGCCGGGACAGCCAGTATTTTCAATGGGTCACGCACAATCTTAGATTTTCCTTTTCTAAGCATAGGTAATTCTCCCATCCGATCTAAAACCCATGAAAACACATCAGGAAAATCCTGATTAAAAAACCGTTGAGCGGCAGTTGTGCCATCTCGACATTTTAATCCATAATTATGGTTGGTACACGGCTTACTCATAAAAATTTGGCATATTTATTAATTTGTAACAGGCTAATATCATGCCACTTTCAATTCTTCACTTTCAGTTTCAAGCACATCACCTTTACGTTGCAATAAAAAATAACCACGGTTGAGGGTTTCTGTTTTTGCCTCTTTATTAAAATGAAAACTGGCCATTGCCCCGTATAATTTATAATGTTGATACACAGGAAACAGCGTTTTAAAATTTGCAATTTTCCGATCTAATTTATCCAGATCATTTTTATGTGCTTTATATTTCACTTCGATTATGGCAATCGCATCACCATTGGTCAAAATAATATCGTACTCTTCTTGTACTTTACCACGCTGTTTATGCAGGTTTTCACCAATATCATCAAACTGTAAATCACCTAGATTCAAATTATCAAGCAGGCTATTATAAAAAAACTCTTCTGCCACATCACCTTGATTATTCGTGACATTGCCTAATGTAATCCCGATACGTTCCAGTTTTTCATCTGTACGTTTCATTTGCTCGTCAGTACGTTTTATTTGTTCATCAGTGAGTTTCATTTGCTCGTCAGTACGCTTCATCTGTTCGTCAGTTTGATTCATACGTTCAGCGAGTAATGCAAATTTTTCATCTGTACGCGTCTGAGAAACGGCTAAACTCGCCACTAATGCTTTTAATTCATCATCTGTCATTTTAATATATTGTTCACTTTATCTAAAAAAATCCATCTTATCACCTGCATCTTTTGGTTCACGGCTTACTCATAAAAATTTGGCATATTTATTAATTTGTAACCGGCTAATACTGGAACCGCGACTTTAGTTACGGTTTGAAATATAAAAAAACACTCAACCACTATGCACTGAAAGTGCATAGGTTGGAGAGGGACTGAAAGTCCCCCTAATCACTTATTCAAGAATCATATTCCCTATATCTTTATTAGACGGATTACGATGATGTTCTAAATATTCTTGAACCATTTCTTCTGTAATATTACCTGTTGACCAACCACCATAACCTATTGCCCAAAAATGTTTTCCCCAATATTGTTTCTTTAATTCTGGATACTCCATCTGCAATATACGTGAAGTACGCCCTTTTAAACGCTTTACTAAATCACTAATCGAAAGTTTAGGTGGATATTCAATATGCATATGAATATGATCCTTACTAACTACACCTTTTAATATGTGAACATCTTCAGTATCGCATATCTGAATGATTAGCTCACGGCACCTATGCTTAATATCTCCTTTTAGAACTGGATACCTATATTTTGTAACCCAAACTAAATGAGCAGTAAATCGTGTAACTGAATGGCTATTTCGTCTTTGAAATTTTTTCATAGGCCAAGCTTATCATAAATGTGTAGCAGCTAAAGCCTTGCACTAAAGTGCATAGTTTTAACTAGCGATTGAGACCAATAAATTCAACCACTTATATGACTCGTGCTAACGTAGCTCGTATGAAGCTCGCGTAATACGGGACATTCGAAACACTACTTTCCCCTATTCCGCTGAATCTTTATACGAAATACCTATCAAAAAGACATTGAGTACTGCAAATTATTGTAATAATGAATGATTAATGCATCATAATAAATTGATTTATAAGCATATTTCCATATTTAGAATTGCTGCTTTAATATTAAACTAAAGCATAAGTGTAGTCCACTCTGTATAATTAAGTAATATAAGGTCCTGTAGAGCGATTTTACCTATTTACGTTCGGGCAGTTATGCCTAAACTATTAAAATTAAAAAATCGTAATTACTATTTAAAACAGAAACGTTAAAATACCTATGGATAATATAAAAATAATAGAAAAGGTTTTTGGCATGAATGTTTTACATGAGTTAGCAGAAAATATAGCGCAATTAATTGCTGAAACCAAGCATAATGGTGGGGTCAGTAGCAAAGACATACCTCAAATTGTAGCTCAAGGCTTAGGAGAGAAAAACGATGCTATCTTTGGGGGATTTAATTGTTACCCAAGTGATATGCATGGTTTATCTTGTCATGAATTAGCGGTATTTATTTCATTACAATCTACTTTATATGCAAAGGGACGTCAGCATTTAACCTGTCGTGAGGCACTCACAAAAATAGTTCAACATACTCAAGGGACTTGTTCAGGACAAACAAGGCATGTTTTATTTATTACTGATAATTGGGATGCTAAAGCTTATGCTGAATGGGCTGATAATATCAGTGTTATTCAGCAACGTATTAAACTTGATGCTTATTTGTTAATTGACAATAAAGTCTCTGATTTAAAAATAAGACGTTAAATAGTAACCCACAAATTTAAGTGTTTTCAGTAATGTTGACTGCCCATATGTTAATTTCGCCGTTACAACGAAGCTATCCAACTGTGAAATTCAACTTATTCATAAG
>CAJVYO010000011.1 GCA_913009515.1 uncultured Methylococcaceae bacterium | reverse complement strand
GAAAAGCCAACACGCAATCCTTATCACCAATCGCTACTTCAATTTGGGGAATTTTATCTTTGATACTTAGCTGCCCAATCATCGCGGATAAATTTAATAAATTCTCGCCAACGATAGGATGCATGACTTTGCAGCTATCAATTTCAGCTAAAAATGGATTACGACGCTCTCTAAAGCCAACTAACACCCGCCCTTTTTTAGGTACATATTTCACGCCCATACGAGCTTTACGTCGATAACCCCAAGACTCTGCTGTCATCGGTTCCCAAAATTCATTAACCGATACTTTACCAATACGCTCAAACTGCTCAACCAATAAACCTTGTTTAAGCTTAATTTGTTCTTCATCCTTAACATGTTGAAAGCTACAGCCGCCACATTTTCCAAAATGTTCACATTCAGCATCCACTCGAAGCGGTGAACGCGTCATTAATGTTTCCACCCTGCCTTCCGCATAATCTTTACGACTATCCGTATAAATAAATTCCAGCTCTTCCTCTGGCAACGCTTCATCAATAAACACAACTTTACCATCAACATGACAAACCCCGCGTCCATCATGTGCTAATGATTCAATGGTAACCTTTACGGCTTCTTCAGGTAATTTTTTTTTCTTGTATCGTCTACGTGCCATATAATAATGAGAAACTATAATAAATAAAAATTAAAAATAAGTGTCTTAAGCTGAAAAAACACCCGTGGATAAATAACGATCACCTCTGTCACAAATAATGGCCACAATCACTGCATTATTAACTTGTTCGGATAAACGCAAAGCGGCGGCAACTGCTCCGCCTGATGAAACGCCACCGAAAATACCTTCTTGTGTTGCTAAATTACGCATGGTTTGTTCCGCCGTAGGCTGATCCATATCCATAATACGATCAACACGCGTAGCTTGATATATTTTAGGCAAATAGGCTTCTGGCCAACGTCTAATACCTGGAATTTTCGCACCATCCTCAGGTTGTACGCCGACAATTTCAATCGCTTGATTTTGCTCTTTTAAATACCGTGAAGTCCCCATAATTGTGCCAGTTGTACCCATTGCACTGACAAAATGTGTGATTTCACCCTCAGTATCACGCCAAATTTCAGGCCCTGTGCCTTCATAATGTGCCAATGGATTATCGGCATTAGAAAATTGATCTAAAATACGTCCTTTGCCGTCTGCTTCTAATTGTCGTGCCAAATCAATCGCCCCTTCCATGCTTTGCTCTGCAGGCGTTAAAATAATCTCCGCGCCATAGGCTTTCATTGAAGTACGACGTTCTTCACTCATATTATCGGGCATAATCAAGGTTAAACGATAACCTTTCATTGCAGCAACCATTGCTAAGGCAATGCCCGTATTACCGCTAGTCGCTTCAATTAAACAATCACCCGCCTTAATGTCACCACGCTCTTCAGCTTTTTTAATCATACTTAGTGCCGGTCTATCTTTCACTGAGCCAGCAGGATTATTCCCTTCTAATTTAACCAGCACCGTATTACTTTTATTCTTTACTAAACGCTGTAATTTAACTAAAGGCGTATTGCCTACAAAATTATCAATGGTTAAATAATTCATTTTTTATCGCCCAAAAAGTTTAATCACATTAGATAGCTTTATAGCAACAGGATCGGTTAATTGATGCCATTCAAATTGCCATTGCCAATTGCCTTCAACTGTTCCCGGCACGTTCATTCTATCATCACTGCCTAAATTTAAAATATCCTGCATCGGTACAATCGCTAAATTAGCAACTGATGCCAAAGCAACACCTATCAACAACTGTGGCATCGCAATATGTGAACCACCTAAATATTCATAGACCCGATGTTTTTCATCATCACTTAAGCTGTTAAACCAACCTAAGGTCGTATCATTATCATGCGTCCCAGTATACACAACGGTATTTGGCTCATAATTATGCGGTAAATATGGATTCTCAGCACTATCACCAAAGGCAAAATGTAATATTTTCATCCCTGGTAATTTAAACTCTGTTCTTAGCTTATCAACTTCAGGGGTGATTTCACCTAAATCTTCAGCGATAAGCGGAATCCGCCCAAATTCTTTTTCCAATGTCTGTAAAAGCAATTTTCCCGGTGCTTTGACCCATTTACCATTAATCGCCGTCTCTTCGTCTGCAGGAATCTCCCACGCCGCTTCAAAACCTCGAAAATGGTCAATGCGTAAAATATCAAACATGTCTAACTGACTTTTTAAGCGCTGCTTCCACCATTTAAATTTAGATTTTTTCAAAAAATCCCAATTATAATGTGGATTACCCCAACGCTGACCGGTTTCAGAAAAATAATCAGGTGGCACACCAGCAACAACTGACATTTCACCTGATTTATCTAATTTGAATACTTTACGATTTACCCAAACATCAACACTGTCATAAGAGACAAAAATAGGAATATCACCAAATAATAAAACATCATTCTCATTAGCATAAACTTTTAAAGCCATCCATTGCTGATGAAAAATAAATTGCTCAAATTTGATAACCTGTATTTCATTGCTTAAACGTCTTGTCGCTTCTTTCAGTGCTTTAGCATCACGCTCTTTAAAATGCTTTGGCCATTGATTCCAGCATCGACTTTCAAATTCATGACGCAATGATATAAATAAAGCATAATCATCGAGCCATTCCGCTTTATCATGACAAAAGTCACTAAATTCTTTTTTATCTTTAACTGTCGCTAAACTATTAAAATTCTCTAATGCTTTAGCCAATAAACACGTTTTTCGATAACAACTGCCATTTTCACATTGCGTACAAAAAATATCCTCAGTCAGCCATCCCTGCTCTTGCAATAAATCCAGATTAATAAATTGTGGATTACCTGCATGAGCAGATAAACACTGATAAGGCGAACCATCACTATGAGGTACGCCTAAAGGCAGTGTTTGCCAAACCTTAATGCCTGTATCACGTAAAAAATTTACAAAATTATAAGCCTCCTTACCTAAATCACCTTGTCCATTTTCATTTGGTAATGACGTAATATGCAATAACACACCTGCACGACGTTCTGCCAATAAATCATCCATTATTAATCCTTTTTTACCGCTATTAATCAGTTACTTTACGCATCGTACCACCCGAAGCAGGCTCACCTGAGCCTTGAGTAAACGAACTTTTTAAATATTCAGGGGGTTGCTCACCTAATTTATAGTATAAATTAGTTAAATTTAATCTAAATTGCTGCTCAAAATCACTTACCGCACCACTTGGATTATAATCACCAAACCACCAAAACCAATCAGACCCTTCACAAACCGCTAATTGCATTTCAGCTTCTTCAATTTGTTCAACTGACAAACGACCTGATGCTTTTACCTTATCAAAAATCCATTTAACATCCCCCAACATATCCCAGCCTCGATTTTTATCAACCGAGCCAATCCATGTTGAAAAAGACCCGTAAACCCAGCTTCCTGCGGTTAATTTAGGTAATGGTTTGACCGTCACTTTAGCATCTAAACATTCAGAAAAAGTCGTTAATTCAATGGTCGGATGATCGGCTAATCGCTCATATAAACCGCGTAAAAAATGGTAACCATTTTCAGGAAAATATTCCCAAGCATTTTCACCGTCCATAATAATCGACACCACACTATTTTCTGGCTCATGCTCTGCCATACTTGCAATATGATTAATTAAATCACCCACCGCATCATCAGCATGCCATTTAGAATATTTAAAACCAATTAAATCGGATAAGCCATCATCTCTAAAAAAACACGGAATATTGGTATTAGCTACTTCAAAAGGATGATGAATGCTCGATGGTCTTTGCTCTTCAGGCAGTGCATTTAAACTATTATGCAATACGCCACCGCCTGTTGCTGTCCATTTAAAATCTGCTTCACCTAATATTTTTAATGTCGCATCACTCAATGCCCCTTCAGACGGCCAACAACCTTGCGGTTTAAAACCAAAGAAACGATGAAACGTGTCAACGCCTTCTTTTAAATGCCAACGTACTCTTTCTTCACCGCCCGGATATACATCTAATTCAGGCAACGCTGCATCAGGCATCGCATCATGCGTTGATTTTAAATCCAACATCAATGGCATAATCGGATGTGCATACGGTGTAACCGATAATTCAATCTGCCCTTGATGAGCTAATTTTTTATAACGCGTTAAGACTGATGTTAATAATTCACCAATCACATCCACTAATGCCAAGCGGTCATGTAAGGTATAGTTTCGTTCCTTAGCAATCAACCGCTGTATACGCTTATCTTCTAATTTAACCGTTTCACCCATCCATGATAAGTGATACCACACTAAAAAATCAGCCATAAACTGAGCATTTAAATAACTCATTGAATGGTTATGTTCCTGCATCCATTCAGCCATTTCAACTAATTGCTTAAAGGCAGGATAACGATCAATTTGTCGCTCCCTATTCGCTTTCATACAATTTAAAATCAATTCATGACGCACTTTTAAATCCGCAGGCAATGCCACCTCAGATAAAGCAGCCAATAACGGATCTTTCATTGAAAATTGATCATTCTGAAAACTTTTAACTTGTTGCGTGTAATCTTCTATTTGTTCCAATAAAATGGGGGCAAAATTGACCACCGCTTTGGCATTCGGTACTGCTTCTAAATGCGCAACCATATCAATATAGTCTTTAATAACGTGTAAATACGTCCAAGGCAGTTTAAATAGCCCTGTTTGTAAATCACGGTATTCTGGCTGATGCATATGCCAGCATAGGACTAATTTTATTTTCTTATCTGACATAATGTCTTTTTTCACCTAACATATCGGGAGTAACAAGGACAACCCCTTCAGGGCTGACATGAAATCTTTCTTCATCATCGGCTTTATTTTCACCGATAATCGTACCTTCAGGCACTTGACAGCCTTTTTCTATAATCGCTTTTTTAATACGGCAATGACGACCAATATTAACCTCAGGTAAAATTAAAGAATCTTCAATCACACTATAAGAATTAATTCTAACCCCCGAAAATAATAATGAATGACGCACTGTTGCACCGGAGATAACACAGCCCCCAGATACCATTGAATCTATTGCTTGACCACGTCTATCATCATCATCAAACACAAATTTCGCAGGTGGCGTTTGAATCTGATGCGTCCAAATTGGCCATGTTTGATCGTATAAATTTAAATTAGGCTTCACGCCAATCAATTCCATATTAGCTGACCAATACGCATCAATTGTACCCACATCACGCCAATAACTCTGTTCACCCTGTAAATTTAAAAATGGGTACGCATTAATATTATAGTCATCAATAACCGATGGAATAATATCATGTCCAAAATCATGGGTTGAATCAGGGTTATCGCCATCTTTAACTAACTGCTCAAACAAAAATTCGGTATTAAAAACATAAATACCCATTGATGCTAAAGCAGTATCTTCTCTGTCTGGCATGTGTGGTGGATTTTCAGGCTTTTCAACAAAATCTTTAACACGTCTATTTTCATCAACATGCATGACCCCAAAGGCTTTAGCTTCTTCTAAGGAGACCTCTAAACAGCCGATGGTTAAATCTGCACCTTGACTAACATGATCCGCCAACATAGCACCATAATCCATTTTATAAATATGATCACCGGCTAAAATAATAATATGCTCAGGGTTACGGCTGCGTAATATATCTATATTTTGATAAATTGCATCGGCCGTGCCAAGATACCAAGAATCTTCATCATGGCGTTGTTGAGCCGGTAATAAATCAACATATTCACCAAATTCACCTTTTAAAAATCCCCATCCTTGTTGAATATGTCGATTTAATGAATCTGATTTATATTGCGTTAACACGCCAATCTTTCGAATACCTGAATTAATACAATTAGATAGCGGAAAATCAATAATTCTAAATTTGCCCCCGAAAGGCACTGCTGGCTTTGCACGCCAATCCGTCATATTCTTTAATCGTGACCCTCTCCCCCCCGCCAAAATTAAAGCAACTGCATTACGTGTTAAATGACTCACAAATCGATCATGATTTTGTGTGTTTGGATTTGACATAGATACACCTTTTTATTAAATAGATTATTACAATTCGTCTTTAATTTGGTACTATTGGTTTTACCATATTTTAGCATTTGGCCTTTAGAAGGCATGCTATTATAACCATAAACCTAACGTAATCAGTAAGAAAACCATGAATAAAAACTAACACTTTGACTTAAGGTAACTCACACCTAAATTTTTTAAATATTAAATACTACATCTAGGGTAAGCCATAATATTATGAACCAAAAATTAAATGATGATTTTCGTAAAATTGCTGAAGCACGCCACTATAATCCCTTTGAAGTTTTAGGTGCACACCGTGCAAAAAATAAAACACTGATTACGTTATACCAACCTTATGCCGAGTCAATTTGTTTAGTTGAGCCGCGTATAAAATTACACCGCTTGCCCCATTCTGATTTTTTTCAAGCCACGCTCACGCAAAATAAAACCTTACCGAAACACTATCAAGTTGATATCACTTATAAATCAGGTGAAATAAAACGTCAAAACGACCCTTATAACTTTGAGCCACAACTGCCCGAATTCGACCAACATTTATTCTCTGAAGGACGCCATTGGCATATTTATCAAAAACTAGGTAGTCACCTCAAAACCATTGATGGTATTGAAGGCGTGCTTTTTACCGTTTGGGCACCCAATGCAGGACGCGTCAGTGTCGTCACCGAATATAATAATTGGGATGGACGTTGCCACCAAATGCGTAGCTTAGGCGGTTGTGGAATATGGGAACTCTTTATTCCCAATGTCACCGCAGGCTGTCTCTATAAATTTGAAATTTTAAATCGCGAAAGCCAGCATATTTCAATTAAAACTGATCCTTATGGACAGCAATTTGAATTCAGACCCCAAACCGCTACCATTGTTACCAATGAAAATCACTATGCTTGGCAAGATAAAAACTGGATAAATGCCCGCGAAGCATCAGACTGGCTCCATGAGCCTATGTCTATTTATGAAATACATTTAGGCTCTTGGCAAAGAGATACCCAAGGAAACTTTTTAAATTACCGCGAACTTGCTCATCAATTAGTCGAATATGTCCAAAAAATGGGCTTTACGCATATTGAATTATTGCCTATTACCGAACATCCACTTGATGCTTCGTGGGGCTATCAAACCACTGGCTACTTTGCACCCACCAGCCGTCATGGTACCCCTGATGATTTCCGCTATTTTATCGATTATTGTCATCAACAAAATATTGGGGTACTCCTAGATTGGGTGCCTGCTCATTTTCCAAAAGATGCCTTTGGACTGGCTAATTTTGACGGCAGTGCTTTATACGAACATGAAGACCCACGTAAAGGCGAACACCGTGACTGGGGTACTTTAATTTATAATTATGGGCGTAATGAAGTCCGTAACTTTCTGTTATCCAGTGCTTATTTTTGGATGGAAGAATTTCATTTAGATGGTTTGCGGGTTGATGCGGTTGCCTCCATGCTGTATTTAGATTATTCACGAGAAGAAGGCGATTGGGTACCCAATCAATATGGTGGTAACGAAAATTTAGAAGCCATTGATTTTATGCGTGAATTAAATAGCATTAGTCATCAACAACATAAAGGCACCACCATTATTGCTGAAGAATCCACCTCGTGGCCACAAGTCACTCGTCCTACTTGGACAGGCGGATTAGGATTTTCTATGAAGTGGAATATGGGTTGGATGCATGACATGCTGTCTTATATGCAGCAAGATGCGATTCATCGTCAACATCATCATGACAAACTGACCTTTGGAATGCTGTATGCGTTTACCGAAAATTTTGTCCTGCCTTTCTCGCATGATGAAGTGGTGCATGGTAAAGGCTCGATGATTAATAAAATGTCCGGCGATGAGTGGCAACGTTTTGCTAATCTACGCCTGTTATATACCTTTATGTTCACTTACCCGGGCAAAAAACTCCTGTTTATGGGCTGTGAATTCGGACAAGGCACTGAATGGAATTTTAATCAAGCCTTAGATTGGTACATGTTAGATTATCCTTTCCATCAAGGTATTCAAACCTTAGTGAAAGACTTAAATAATCTTTATGTGAATCATCCATCCCTGTTTCAACATGATTTTGATAACAAAGGTTTTTCATGGATAGATTGTCATGATGTCGAACAGTCGGTGATTAGTTATACCCGTCAAACAGAAACTGAAACCTTATTAATTATTTTAAATTTCACCCCTGTACCGCGTGAATTTTATCGTATTGGTGTCCCTGAATCAGGACAATATGAGGAAATATTTAATTCAGATTCTCATTATTATGCAGGAAGTAATTTGGGCAATGCTCAGATTACAACGGACGATACTGCATGGATGAATTACGATTCTTCCATTAGTTTAAATTTACCCCCTTTAGCCGGTCTCGTGCTTAAAAAATTAGCGGTTGAAAAATAATCATGAAAAAAATACTTTTTGTGAGCAGTGAAATACATCCACTGATTAAAACTGGGGGGCTAGCTGATGTGGCAGGCAGTTTACCCATTGCCCTTGATAAATTAGGGCAAGATGTACGCATTGTACTGCCCTATTATGGGGCGATTAAACTCTCGCAAACCCCAGAATATCGCTGCACTATCCGCGTTAATAATACCGATATTAATATTTTAGAAACCCCTCTGCCCAACAGCTCTCTGACTATTTGGCTCATAGATGCTCCCCTTTTATTTTCGGGAGAGGGCAACCCTTATAGTGATGAATTTGGTAATGCTTGGCACAATAATGCAGAGCGTTTTGCACTTTTTTGTCGTATTGCCGTAGAAATTGCTCAGAATAGAGCACACCTACATTGGAAAGCGGATATTGTGCATTGTAATGATTGGCAAAGTGGCTTAGTTCCTGCTTTATTGACACAGGAACCCAACCGCCCCTCTACTGTGTTCACCATTCATAATATGGCGTATCAAGGGGTGTTTTCAAAAGAGACGTTTTATCAACTGAATTTATCTAATCAATTATGGCATCAAAATGCCTTAGAATATCATGGCATGATGTCTTTTATTAAAGGCGGCATTGCCTGTGCTGACCATATCACTACGGTTAGTCCAACCTACGCCTTAGAGATTCAAACCGCTGAATTTGGTTATGGTTTAGAAGGCTTGCTGCATCATCGTCATCATGAACTCAATGGCATTATTAATGGCATTGATTTAGAACAATGGCACCCTGAAAAAGATAATCGTATTCCCCAGAACTATAATTTACACAGTTTAAATAAAAAAGCGGATAACAAATCTGCCTTGCAACAAAGAGTAGCCTTACCTGTCGATAACTCCATTCCTATTATCGGTTTAATCGGACGATTAGTTGACCAAAAAGGCATTGATTTAGTGATTGATGCCTTAGAAAATATCCTAAAACTGCCGGTGCAATTTATATTACTAGGCTCTGGTGATAAAGGCTTCGAGCATAGACTCAAAAACTTTGCACATAACTATCCTGATAAATGTGCGGTGACCATTGGTTATAATGAGGATTTTGCTCACTTGATTGAAGCAGGAGCCGATATGTTTCTGATGCCTTCACGTTTTGAGCCTTGTGGTCTTAATCAGCTTTATAGTCAATGCTATGGTACGCTACCTATTGTTAGAAAAACAGGCGGCTTAGCCGATACTATTATTGATGCTTTACCACAAAGTATTGCAGATCATACGGCATCTGGTTTTGTCTTCGAAGAATCCTCAACCGGTGCAATGATAGAAACCATTAAACGAGCGTTATTACTTTACGATAATAAGCCAATATGGGAACAACTGCAGAAGAATGCGATGGGTAAGGATTTTTCTTGGGAAAATAGTGCTCAAAAATATATAGAGGTTTATAACACCTTATAACAGTGTGATTCGGAGCATGGTTTTTAAGCGATAAGCTAAAGACTGTGCTTTGCTTTGTTTTTCAAGCAAACTTATAAACTAACGCCAGTAAAATGAGTGCCATAAAATTAAGCACCCAAAAATATAATACGAATAACGCCCACTTTACTTGCTTGCTTTTTTCATCATTTCCCCGCCCAAACGCTAAAAATCGTCCACCGCCAATAGAAAAAATCAGCATAATAAAACCTATTACACCATAGTTCCACATAGTCTAAGCCGTGACAGGTATTTTTGAAGGATTAATCAAGGGTTGTTGATATCGTGGTGCTTTAGGCTTATCTGCCATTGTTGCAGTTGTAACCGAAGTCGGCGTAGTATTTTTCGTAGTTACTGCTGAAGAGCCACTAAATAAAAATAACACTTCGTCATATAGGTATGCACTACTGTACAAGGTATATTTGCCTATATTTTCGACCACTTTAAGCCATGAAATACGTCCGAATATTGTCATACTTAATAGAAACACGCCCGTCACGATATAACCCGCACCCACATTGCCCCATTGTAAAATCAGCCACTCGCCTAATTCTTGACCGAGAATGCCGCCACTATTGCGAGGTAATGCTATCCAACTATTAAGAATATACAGATAACAAAATGCACTCGCTGACATGATTGCCGTCGTTATCGCCAAACAGCGTAAACACATCATAGCGAAAGCAGCATAAAATGAGCTTTCACGTGTTTTTGTCATCAACAATAAATAGCCTTGCCAAAAAATAATAAGTGGCAAAACAAAGGCTGCTAAGCCTAAAAAACTCAAGGAAAAATCAGCTAAAAAAGCACCAAAGACACCGCAGACATTAGAAACCGTATTATTATCTAAGGTACTATGCAACCAACCTGCATCCGTGCAATCAAATGAAGCCAATACTAAAAAATAGCAAAACGTACTGAAAAATAATAAAATTCCAGCCAATTCTCGTCCATCTAGTTTCAATTTTTTAGCCATTACCTTCACCACTTCAATTCTTAGAAACAAAAGTCTTATTAAACATACGTATAGCTAAATCATTACATAAATTACATGAAATAAAAACCCTTGCATTACCAAAAAGGTAATATTGAATTACAAGTCCCTAAAAAACCACAGTGATTTTTTCAGCCGCTAATCAATTTTTATTCACGGTCATGGCACTACTCACCTAACAAATTAAAGCCTTATTAAACATTACACTAGGATACTCGACCTATAATTCACATTAAACAATAAAAACCACCCTCATTAAACCCAAATTTTTACTGATAACAGCAGCATAAAACCTCTGTTATTTTTTAAATCCGCTCATCAATTTAAACGGGTATCTGTGGTATTATTCATCCCTGTAAATTAATGATAATAAAAATAATATTTGGAGGCTTTATGTCAAAAATTCGTACTATCATCTCTGCCGGTTTATTAATGGGTTCGGCATCAATAGTGTCTGCTTGGGAATCACTGCCAACTACCGCCCCTTCACCTGCCAATAATCCGACAACCGCTGAAAAAGTAGAACTTGGAAAAATGTTATTTCATGATCCAAGACTGTCTTCAACTAACACAGTTTCATGTGCATCATGTCATAACGTTATGCTAGGCGGCGATGATAACCGCCCTAACTCTATGGGCGTGCATGGACAAACAGGCGGACGTAGTGCTCCCACTGTCTGGAATGCTGCTTTTAGTAAAGTTCAATTCTGGGATGGCCGAGCAGATAGTTTAGAAGCTCAAGCAGCTGGCCCTGTTACTAACCCAATCGAAATGGGTATGAAAAATTGGGATGAAGTTATCGTTCGTCTAAAAGCAATCGATGGGTATCAATCTGCCTTTGCTGACGCCTTTGGTGCTGATGCCATTTCAAAAGACAATGCGACCAAAGCCATTGCCGCTTATGAAAGAACGCTTATTACCCCTAATAGCCCGTATGACCAATATGCTAAAGGCAATAAAAAAGCGTTAACTGCTCAGCAAGTGCGTGGCTTAAATAAAGCCGTAGAAATTGGTTGTGTTAGCTGTCACAGTGGAGCGGCCTTTAATGGTAATGGTAATTTTCAAAAATTTCCTGTCATCAATAATGCGTTCTTAGAAAAGAAATATCAATTTTCTGATGATAAAGGTTTATTCGAAGTGACCGGTAAAAGCGGTGACAAACATTTCTTTAAAGTGCCTACTTTACGCAATATTGCACTAACTGCACCTTACTTCCATAATGGTTCGGTAAAAACACTTGAAAAAGCCGTTAAGGTGATGGCAAGAGTTCAGCTTGATAGAAAACTATCTGATAGCGAAGCTGCTGATATTGCTGCATTCTTAAATGCGTTAACCGGTGAATTTCCAAAACAATCACTACCGACTTTACCTGCAACAACCGGCACATCATTTAATTAAATAAGGCTTCGAATCTTTATTTAATGTAAGACCGTTTTATAGTGATGACACTTAAAGCGGTCTTTTCTTTCCTCTCTTATTTTGTTTGCTATGTATACGCCCTTAAAACCGTTACGCACTTTATCCCTGCTTTTATTACTTGCAACCCCGCCTGCTTCTTTTGCAGAGCTTAATAATCAATTAAGTGCTGATGAAACCATTACCCTAAATTTTGTTGATGCGGACATACGGTCAGTTATTGCGACCATTAGTAAACAAACAGGCAAAAACTTTTTAATTGACCCACGCGTCAAAGGTAAGCTAACCATTTATTCAGGCACCCCTGTCAGTGCCGCTGCATTATATGATGTTTTTATCAGTGCATTACGCACTAATGGCTACACCACCATTGAACAAGATAATATTACGCATATTGTGCCGTTAATGCAGGCCAAACAAAGTCCTACGCCGGTACGCACTTATAAATCAAACCATAAAAGTGCCAAACAAATTACCCAAGTTATTAAAATTAACAATATTTCAGCGGTTAAATTAATTCCAGTATTACGCCCGCTGATGCCCAAAGAAGGCTATATCGCAGCTTACGCCTCTACTAATTTAATTATCATTTCAGATAGCGAACAAAATATTGCCCGCTTACTGCTGATTATTAATAGCATGGATAAACAGGGTAATCATGATATTGATATTATTCCCTTGGTTAAAGCGGATGCCAGTCAAATCTTAAAAACTTTGAAAAGCATGCAGCCTAAATCCTCTAAATCCAGCCAAAAGATACTCTTTAGTGTTGATAAGCGTACTAATAGCATTTTACTCAGCGGCAGTATTCATGAGCGTCAACGCATTAAAAATATTATTGCCAAACTGGATGCACCCGTTAAAATCAACTCATCACATCATGTTATTTACCTTAAACATGCCTCAGCTAAAGAGCTTGCTCCAATTTTAGATAAAATCATCAATGCCAAACAAAAAAGCACAAAAAATAAAAAAAGTACACTGAAAGAAAAAAGCTCAATTATTGCTGACGAATCCACAAATTCTATTATTATCTCTGCTGAATTAGATGAGTTTCGCTCACTCTCTGAAGTGATTAAACAACTTGATATTCCACGCCTACAAGTGATGATCGAAGCCATTATTGCTGAAGTATCAATGGACCAATCTGAAAAATTAGGCGTTGAATGGGGTGTTGCCGGTCAAATAGGCGATATTACTGGCGTTACTAGCAGCACCAATACCGGCTCACTCATTAGTGCCATGAGCAGCATCTCTGATGGCGAAGTAGCTCAAGCGGCAGCGGCGGTGGCAACAGGTGGCTTTTCAGGTTTACTTGCCAATGAAAGTTTTGGTGCGTTAATCAATGTTTTAAAAGGCGACTCAGACTTTAATATCCTCTCCGCGCCACGTATTTTAACGGTTGATAATAAAGAAGCTGAAATTATAGTCGGTGAAAATGTACCTTTTTTAACCGGTTCGTTTACACAAACCACAGGCGGCACCAGTAATCCCTTCCAAACAGTTAAACGTGAAGATGTGGGTTTAACCTTACGAGTTAAACCCCAAATTAATGCGGGTGGTCGGATAGGCTTAGAAATTTATCAAGAAATTTCCACGGTCAAAAATTCCAGTGCAGCGGTTGATTTAACCACCACTAAACGTTCAATAAAAAGTAACGTCCTCATCAATGACGGCAAAATATTAGCCTTAGGTGGGCTTATGGATGATGTCACTACTGACACCTTAACAGGTATTCCTTTATTGATGGATATTCCTTATTTAGGCTGGTTTTTTAGCTCACAAAATACCACCGTCGAAAAACGCACCCTGATGGTGTTTATTAAACCCACTATCTTAAATAATCAAGCCGATAGTGATGCGATTACTCAACACTCTTTTGATGTGATTCAAAAAGAACAAACTCAATTCAATGCTAAAGACCTACTGATTGATGCCGAACAAGAACGCTATCAACTTCCAGAAATGAATACGTTCACGCCTGAAAAAATATCTGACATTAAAATAGAACAAGAGTAAGCCATGCTACCTTATAGCTTTTCAAAAACACAAGGCGTCTTACTCCATAAAATTGATGATACTACCCAATTGTGGATACATTCGGGAACGCCCCTTTCTGCCACACAAGAAGCGCGTCGTTACGTTAATGCTCCCCTAAAAATAATCAAAGTCCCTGAGCATCAATTTAACCTAGAATTACAGCGTATTTATCATGATGGTTCTGCAAATGCTATGCAAGAAATGGAAGAACTCGATGATAATGAGCTGACTGAATTGTCTGAACTGGTCCCTGAAACAGAAGATTTAATGGATAGCACCGATGATGCCCCTATCATCAAACTGATTAATGCTATCCTCACTGAAGCCATCAAAGAACAAGCCTCTGATATTCATATCGAGCCTTTTGAAGAACGTCTACGCGTTAGATTTCGGGTTGATGGCATTTTACGCGAAGTATTAACCTTACAAAAATCACTCGCCTCGCTAGTCGTTTCACGTATTAAAGTGATGGCAAAATTAGATATTGCCGAAAAACGCCTGCCTCAAGATGGCAGAATATCTTTAAAAGTTGCAGGACATGGGATTGATTTACGCATATCCACCCTCCCCAGCGGACATGGCGAACGCGTTGTTATGCGATTACTGGATAAACAAGCCGGTCGCATGGATGTTTCCAGTATGGGGATGCTAGAAGCAGACCAACAACGCTTTAGTGAGTTATTAAATCATCCTCATGGCATTATTTTAGTCACCGGTCCAACAGGCTCAGGAAAAACCACCACCTTATATGCCGGTTTAACCCAGCTTAATCAAACCGAACGTAGCATTATGACCATTGAAGATCCCATCGAATATCATCTCGACGGTATTAGTCAAACGGCGGTTAATTCAAAAATAGAGATGGATTTTTCACGCGGTTTACGTGCGATATTACGTCAAGATCCTGATATTGTAATGATTGGTGAAATTCGTGATTCAGAAACCGCCCAAATTGCCGTGCAATCCAGTTTAACCGGTCATTTAGTCTTATCAACTTTGCATACCAATACTGCTGTCGGTGCTATTGCCCGTCTGATTGATATGGGCATTGAACCTTTTTTACTATCTTCTAGCTTACTTGGTGTCTTAGCTCAACGCCTCGTTCGTACCTTATGC
>CAJVYO010000010.1 GCA_913009515.1 uncultured Methylococcaceae bacterium | reverse complement strand
GTACTTTTGGCATACGACTTTGACCACCGACCAAAATAACTTCATCAATTTCGCCTGCAGATAAACCCGCATCTTTTAATGCCGTGATACAAGGGCCTTTAGTACGATCAATTAAATCATCAACTAACGACTCTAATTTAGCACGAGTCAATTTAACATTTAAATGTTTAGGGCCTGATGCATCAGCCGTTACATACGGAAGATTAACATCGGTTTGTTCCGCAGATGATAATTCAATTTTTGCTTTTTCAGCCGCTTCTTTTAAGCGTTGTAGAGCTAATGGATCATTATGTAAATCAATCGCATTATCTTTTTTAAATTCGCTCGCTAGATAATCAATGATTCTTAAATCGAAATCTTCACCACCTAAGAACGTATCACCATTGGTCGCTAATACTTCAAACGTATGTTCGCCTTCAACTTCCGCAATTTCAATAATTGAGACATCAAAGGTTCCGCCCCCTAAATCATAAACCGCGATAGTTGAATCACCACGTGATTTATCCATACCAAACGCCAATGCTGCAGCCGTTGGCTCATTGATAATACGTTTAACATCTAAGCCCGCGATACGACCTGCATCTTTAGTTGCTTGACGCTGTGAATCATTGAAATAAGCCGGTACCGTAATAACTGCTTCAGTGACTTCATCACCTAAAAAAGCTTCTGCATCTTTTTTCAACTTCATCAAAATACGTGATGAAATTTCAGGTGCTGCCATTTTATTACCATGACATTCAACCCACGCATCACCGTTTTCAGCTTCGATAATATTGTAAGGCACCATTTTGATGTCTTTTTGTACCGCATCATCTTTAAAACGACGACCGATTAAACGCTTAATCGCATATAAGGTATTTTCAGGATTAGTTACCGCTTGACGCTTTGCAGACTGTCCAACTAATACTTCATCATCTTGTGTAAAGGCAATAATAGAAGGCGTAGTTCTTGCCCCTTCACTGTTTTCGATTACACGGGTTTTACCATTTTCTAGGACAGCAACACATGAGTTTGTGGTTCCTAAATCAATTCCAATCATTTTAGCCATTGAATTACTCCAAATAAGGGTTATAAGTTTATTTTTAAAAAGTTACAGTTGATATGTGGGGCTATTTTTTATTTTCAAGCCTGAATATCAACTTTTGCCGATGCCTGTGTGACTACTACCATTGCTGGACGAATTAAACGTCCATTTAAAACATAACCTTTTTGAAATACATTAATCACTGTATTCGGTGCTGCATCACCTGCAGGCACCATACTCATTGCTTGATGAAATTCAGGATTAAAGGTTTCACCCATTGGGTCAATCGCTGCTATATTAAATTTAGCAAATACCGCCTCAAATTGCTTAACGGTTAATTCCGCGCCTTCTTTTAAGCTTAAAACTTCGGGAATATCGCTGGTTGCTGCTTGAATACCTAATTCCAATGAATCAACCACGCCTAATAATTCTTTGGCAATTTTTTCTAAACCGAACTTATGGGCACCGTCTAAATCTTTTTGGGTACGTCGTTTTAGATTCTCCATTTCCGCTTGCACACGCAAGGCTTTATCTAAATTTTCCGTTGCCTTTTTTTCCGAAACAGCCAGCTGTTGTTGTAGCAATTCAACACTTATATTGCTTGTGACGACAGTTTCATCATCCGTTATGCCTGTTTCTATTTCTTCTTCAACAATAATGCCTTCTATTGCTGCTGCATCATTGTTTACTTGATTCTCAACACTCTGTTCTTCATTACTCATTTATGACCTGCTCCAAACTATTCCCAAAATAAAATATACCTCATATCATGGGGATAGCCGTCACAGTTTCAAGCACAAAGTTTAAAATTGTGCCGCAATTTGAGATTGAATTTTTTCTGCCATCGCTTTAGGCTCTGCTGCATCACGAATTGGGCGACCTATAACAATATAATCCGCGCCATTTTGAAACGCTTGTTCAACACTGACTACGCGTTTTTGATCATCATCGACACGGTTATCCACAGGACGCACCCCAGGCGTAATCACTAATAATTTATGATCTAAATTTTCACGTAATTTCGCCACTTCTAAGCCTGACGACACAATGCCATCACAACCAATGGTCAAAGCACGTTTAGCCCGTGATAACACCAAATCTTGCACGTCACATTTAAAGCCTAAATCATCTAAATCACCGCGATCTAAACTGGTTAATGCCGTCACTGCCAATACTTTTAAATCACCTTTATCGCGTGCCGCCGCCTGCATAATCGAATCATTACCATGAATAGTTGCCATATCCACACCTTTACTACTAAGGGCTTTAATCGCACGATTCACGGTTTCAGGAATATCAAAGAATTTTAAATCGACAAATATTTTTTTATCACGGGCTTTTAGCCATTCAATAAAGCCAAAATAATCACCTGACATAAAAATTTCCATGCCGACTTTATAAAACACTACCGAATCACCTAGCTGCTCCACCATCGCTTGGGCTTCAGGAATACTCGGAAAATCTAACGCCATAATCAGCCGTTCATTACTGGGAATGGCTTTTGTTGAAATAAAAGAAGCACTCATAAATTTACACTATTATTTTAAAATTAATAAATTAAAAAACTAACGAACAACATCAGTTTTTATTGGGTTTTCAGTCACTTCATCAGCGGTTATTTTAATGTTATTTTGCGTATCCAAACCCGATAAAAAATCTTGCACATCCGCTTTATATTGCTCGATTAACGCTGATTTCGCTGACACAATATAACGTGTAGTGCCATCAATACTGGCATAAAAATAACCTAAATAAGATACTTTTTCACCGGCTTGAGTGCCTTGCATTTCAACAAATAACACTTTTTTAGCATTCACATTACGGTATTCTTTCGTCACCACCGCTAAATCGCTTACTTTTTGTTTAATGTAATTAAAGGCTTTATCAACGGATTGCTGCTCATTTAATTTATTACCTTCCGTACACGCAACCGCTGTAATATCTGCATTTTTAAACTTAAATTGATACTCTAAATGCTTTTTATCACTGCTTGCATGTTTAAATGTCCATGCCTTTGGGTTCAACCAATACGCCGAATTATTTTGGGTACTTTTAATTAAAAATGTTGCTTGCTTCGCTTTAGTAAAAACCGTTTTATTTGTGGTAATGCTAATCTTCTCGGGTTGTTTATTCACATCTTTAAGATATAACCAGCGACCATCCGCTTTTAAAACTACTTCTTCACCGGTATCGGTGATTGCACGTTGATTAAGCTCTTTTTTTACATTGACATCAACATCAACCCTTTTTAACTCAGCATAGCAAATATTGGTGCTCGCCAATAGTAAAACACTCGCAACTAAATTTCTCATTTTTATACTCCTAAAAACATGGTAAATTATTGTTATTATAAGATAGATACTGAATAAGCTCATCATCTAAAATAGTCATCATAATTCTAATTTTAAACTTCGACCCTCAACTACAACCTATTGCCATGCAAAATCAGTCCTCAACACCCAAAAATCATACGCCAGAAACTGACTTAGAAATGTTAAAACGCATTGGTTTAAAGTTTTTTATCTTAGTGTTAATCATTAATTTATTTGATTTTCTGATTGATATAGGTGATTGGCTCTTAGATACGGTCATAGAAATACTGCATATTGTGATTGAAATTATTGAGCAAAGCCTAGAAGAGATTATCGAACATTTGCTACATTCTAGTCATCATGAAACCGAAACAATCATTGCCAATGCTACGATTATCATCGGCTTATTTATCG
The DNA here is from genome assembly GCA_913009515.1 of uncultured Methylococcaceae bacterium. GTDB lineage: Bacteria > Pseudomonadota > Gammaproteobacteria > Methylococcales > Methylomonadaceae > Methyloprofundus. The sequence continues at coordinate 11,708 of CAJVYO010000010.1, read as the reverse complement.
CTTATAGATCCGTTTTCTATGTTTATCGCCGTTCCGTTAAAATAAAACGTAATATTAAAGCCCGTTATTTGAAGCGTCGTCATCGTAATAAATACTACTGGCATACGTTGACTACATGGCATAAAACAAAAATTATCCTGACCTATATTACGGGGTTTAGTTTGATTATTTTGACCTTGTAAAGTGTATACATCTAATCTCAATCAGGGCAAAACCTACGCTTGCATTGTTCTTTGTTTTGATAAATTCTATACTTATCAGATTAATAATCGCTAAACAAGTATCCAATCGATGCTTATAAAGACCAATACCGAATAATATGAGTATAAAATCAGATAAATGGATACGCCGTATGGCGGCAGAGCAAAACATGATTATGCCTTTTGAAGCAGGGCAAGTCCGACAATCAGAACAGGGAAAGGTTATTTCTTACGGCACCTCTAGCTATGGCTATGATGTACGCTGTGCTGATGAATTCAAAATTTTCACCAATATTAATTCCGCGATTGTTGACCCCAAAAACTTTAACGAACAAAGTTTTGTCGATGTAAAATCCGATGTGTGCATTATCCCCCCTAATTCTTTCGCCCTCGCTCGCACCGTTGAATATTTTCATATTCCGCGCGATGTGCTAACTATTTGTTTGGGTAAATCGACTTATGCACGTTGTTTTCGAGGTGATACGCACGTCGCATTAGTCGATGGCACCAGTGCCAGCTTAGAGGATATGGCAAAAAGAGCGGAGCAAGGCGAAGATTTTTGGGGTTATAGTATGGGGCCTTATGGGCAGATTATTGCTACCCGCTTAGAAGCACCACGTTTAATGGGGCAAGATAGTTTATTAGAAATCACCTTAGATAATGACAAAACTATCCATTGCACGCCTGATCATTTATTTATGTTGCGTGATGGTAGCATGTGTCCTGCACATGAATTACGCCCTGAAACCTCCTTGATGCCTCTGTATCGCCAACAAATTAGAGGTTATGAATCAGTTTTTCAACCATTTAATAATCATTGGCGTTCAACTTATCGACTCGCTGATGACTGGAATTTACGCCATCATATTTATACCGATACTGAAAATACCCATCGCCATCATATTGACCACGACCGCAGTAATAATCGCCCGTGGAATATTGTACGTATGGATGCCAAAGCTCATATTCAACATCATAATAAGGAAACCTACGGAGCTGATTTTGATGCTGAAGCACATAGTGCGTCAATTAAAGATGCCTTTGTTCCTGTCCTACAAAACCAGTCATTCGACACATATAAACCTGCCCCACATAACCATAAAGTAAAAAGCATTAAACCTTTAGCGGGTGACCATGATGTTTATTGCTTAAACGTGCCTGAAGCGGGGAATTTTGCATTAGAATCAGGGGTATTCGTACATAATTGCGGCATTATCGTAAATGTAACGCCTTTAGAGCCTGAATGGGAAGGTCATGTGACCTTAGAATTTTCAAATACCACCCCATTACCTGCTAAGATTTATGCGAATGAAGGTGTGGCTCAAATGCTATTTTTTGGCGGTGATGAAGTTTGTGAAACCTCGTATAAAGACCGTGGTGGAAAATATCAAGGGCAAGAAGGCGTTACACTGCCTAAAGCTTAAAATATACATGAAATAATATATAAAATTTAGGGACGTAGGCTTCAGCCTACTGCTTTAAAATTAGACTGCAAAATTATTTCATATATATTTAATATTTCCCCTCACCCAACCCTCTCCCTAAGGAGAGGGCTTTAAAATACTGAATACCCCTTCTTTCTTAAAGAGAAGATTTTAAAATAGACCAAATAAAAATATGATTGGAAAAATTGAAAGCTACGATGAAAAAACTCAAACAGGCGTGATTCAAGCAGAAGGTCAATATTACGGCTTTCATCGTGATGACTGGAGTGAAAAACTATCTCCGCGCCTTGAATCTAAAGTTTTATTTGAAGATAAAGGCGATACCGCCAGCATGGTCACCTTAATTGGTAAATATGTTGAACATAAAGAAGCCGTTAAATCACGCAATAAAGCCGCCTTTCTTGGTATGTTATTAGGTATTGTAGGGGCTCACCGCTGGTATTTAGGCTTTTATAAAATAGCCCTTATTCAAATGACGGTAACTGCCTTTACCCTAGGTTTTGGTGTCTTATGGCCGTTTGTAGAAGGCTTTTTAATTTATACAGGACGTATTAATGAAGATGCTGAAGGTCGTCCTTTGAAATAAAATGTTATAGACTTCATCTACATAGAAAATCGTATTTATGTGCGGGGCGTAGACTTTAGTTTACGCCCCAATTTAGAATTGTTAATCCAACATATCTATGTATCACCTAAAGATACTAGACTGAGCGTGGTATTGCTTTTAACCATTTTGAAATATTTTAAAATATTCATACCGATTAAAACTTCGTTTAAATGCTCGTTAATACTCGCATCAACCATTGTTATTATCGCATTACCAAGTACCACTTTAGTCAGCACCGTTTCATTGCTATAAATTTTACCGCCCGCTGTCTGTGACACACTGATATTACCAATCGGTAGTTTTGCGGCAATAGCTAAATTCTTAGGGATAACCGTTCTCGTCGCACCGGTATCAATCATAAAAGGCATAGGGATATTATTAATCAGCACTACGCCCCGAAAATGCCCTTGTTTATCCGCTTTTAATACCATGCCGCCTGATATCGATTGTTGCTTTTCTTGCTGATCTTTTATTTTATTATCTGCTTGCTGCTGCAATAACATATCACTGCCATACCACAGCAGCATAATCGTCAGCATCGGTAATAAAAGATATCTCATCGCTCATTATTTAATCGCCACACATCAAATCCGCCATCCAAACTAAATACCTCTCCAAATCCCTGACGACAAAAATAATCGGCGGCACCTTTACTGCTATTACCATGATAGCAATACACAATTAAGGGTTTGGTTTTATCAGCATTGGCTATAAATTCAGCTACATTTTCATTATCGACATTAATGGCATCTGGAATACTCGCCTGACTAAACGAATTAGCATCACGAATATCTACTAATGTCGCTTTATTATCAATAAACGCTTGTGCTTCAACCATCGAAATACATTTATAACTCATTATTATTCATCTTTAATTTTAATTGCATGGATTTTAGATTTTTCAGCAAAATGTCTCATAATCAAACGCCCACTGTTGTAGCCAAGAGTTTATATGCTCTACCGGCATAGGTCTAGCAATACCATAGCCTTGTGCTAAATCACAGCCCATTCTCATCAATTCTTTCCCATGTTCAACGGTTTCAACCCCTTCGGCAATCACCTCACGATTAAAGGCTTTCGCTAATCCTATGGTGCCAATAACAATCGCCATATCTTCAGGGTCAATTAACATATCGCGTATAAACGTTTGGTCTATTTTTAAGGTTTTTGCAGGTAAATTTCTTAAATAGGTTAAGGATGAATAACCGGTACCAAAATCATCTAAAGAAAAGTGAATACCTAGCGTTACACACGCTTTCATAATATCGCTGACCCGTATAACATCATCTAATGCAGCCGTTTCTAAGACTTCAAGTTCCAGATGCTCAAGATTTAGATTGGGATAATGAGAAAAATATTGCTCTAATTGACTCACAAAATTTGACTGTATTAAATGACACGCTGGCATATTAATACTAATGGTTAAGTTAATACCCTCTTGCTGCCATTGGTTCAATTGTCTCAGTGCGGTTTTGATAACCCAATCACTCACTTCCAGCATACAATCAGTATCTTCTATAATCGGTAAAAATTCAGCAGGCGGCAATAAGCCTTTTTCTGGATGTTGCCAGCGTATCAAAGCTTCAAAGCCCAATACCTGCCCACTTTTTAAATTAACTTTAGGCTGATAGTACAAACAAAGCTCATTATCAGTAAGTGCTTGCCGTATACGGTTAATTTCCTGTTCCTGTTGATAAACCTGTTGATTGAGGCTGGTATCAAATAAATAATATTGATTTTTGCCTTTTTGTTTCGCCATATACATGGCTTGGTCAGCATGACGCAGTAGCGTATCCGCATCATTATCGTTTTCTGGGAATAAAGTAACACCAATACTCACAGAAATAGTAATCGTATCGCCCTCAATTAAAAAAGGCTGTTGTAATACGTCTAAAATACGTTCGACCGAGTTAATAAATTCATCTGCATGACTCAAATCCAGCAGTAGCAGCACAAATTCATCACCCCCTATCCGCGATAGCGTATCAATTTTACGCAAACAATTGCTTATACGGTGGGTCACTTCAATTAATAATTTATCACCCACCGCATGACCAAAGGTATCATTTACCTCTTTAAAACCATCCAAATCTAAAAAGCAAACAGACATGGTATTTTCATTACGCTGGGTTTGTGCAATCCCCTGTGACATTCTATCTGATAACAACGTGCGATTAGGTAATCCGGTTAATTCATCAAAATAGGCAATTTTTTTCAGGGCTTGTTCATGGTTTTTACGCAGCGTAATATCTGAAAACACGGAAACAAAATGGTCAATATTTCCTTCTAAATTTCTAATGACTGAAATGCTGGTTTGTACCGCAAAGAAATGACCGTCTTTATGCTTATTCCAAAGTTCGCCCGCCCAATGATTGTGTTTCAGTAAGTGAGCCCACATACGCTGATAAAATTCTTTATCTTGCCGTCCTGATTGTAAAAACCGAGGATTTTTATCTAAAGCATCTGTCGGTTCATAGCCAGTAATACGTGAAAAAGCCGTATTGACATCAACAATTTGATTATCCGTATTTGAAATCAAAATGCCATCATGGGAATGATTGAAAACACTGATAGAGAGCCGTTGCTGTTGCTCTTTAATAATAAACTCACGCCGCATCGCCTCACGCTCTAAGATATTATTAATGCGTAACCGTGCAATAGAAATATTAATCGGTTTATGCAGAAAATCCGCCGCCCCTAACGCCAAACTTTGAATTTCTGTTTCCATATCACTTAAAGCGGTAATAAAAATAATAGGAATATGCTTTAAATTATCATCCTGCTTTAAACGTGTGCAGACTTCATTGCCATCCATCCCCGGCATCATAATATCTAACAAAATTAAATCGGGGGGCGTTTTTTGAGCAAGTTGTAAGCCCTTTACACCTGATGTCGCTATTTGTACGATGTAATTTTGTTCTAATGCCTCGCCTAACAACTGAATGTTTGTAGGGGTATCATCGATGATAAGAATTTTTAGATTGCGGTTGTCATTCATTGTCTTTGTACTCAGCATCAAGTTTTTCTATAATCTCTAACTTATTTAAATAATCTAGGGCTTGCTCAAACTCCATACTATTAACTAGCTCTTCAATTAGTATAAGTTCGCTAGCTAAGTCGCTTTCCTTAAGTAGAGCCTTTAACATTTTAAAGCAACCAATAGCAGAAAACATATTTTCTGCTAAGGCGTAATCCAATTTTTCTAGCAACGCTTTGATTTGTTGTTTTATATCAGTCGGTAAACAATTAACCGCTAATCCTGCGTGATGGCTTGCAACTGCCTCTGTATCATTTATTAAGACATCAACATCAGCGGTTTTTTCTGTCTGTGTCGCAATGCCTGCCGTGATACGAAACCAGAATCGCGAACCCTGCTTGGCTTTACTTTCAAAACCGGTTTCTCCCGCCATTAATTCACTCAATTGCTGCACGATGGACAAGCCTAGCCCTGTACCACCAAAATTGCGGGTTGTACTATTATCAATCTGTGAAAAGGGTTTAAATAATAAGCACTGTTTATCATCAGCAATACCTATCCCCGTATCTTGCACCGCAAACTCAAGTATCGCATTATTATTTTTTCGGCTAATTTCATTAACTGTTATCTTAATCCAGCCACGTTCAGTAAATTTAATGGCATTGCTGATTAAATTAGCCAGCATTTGCTTTAAACGCTGAGTGTCTGCGATATATATAAGCTCATCTGCCAGTAAGCAGTCCATTTTAAACTGTAGTTTTTTGTGGTTTACCGAGTTTTTAAAGAGTAAGACCATCTCTCTCATTAAGTCACGCGGCTTAAAATCAGAGACGTTTAAGCTCAACTTACCCGCTTCGATTTTAGAAATATCTAAAATATCATTGAGTAAACTGAGTAAGCTATTGCCTGAGCTTAAGATAGTCTCTACATGTTCTTGTCGTTCAGCGTCCGTTACCTTTTCAGCCAGCAGAAATTGAGCATTACCAAGAATAGCATTCATCGGCGTTCTAATTTCATGTGACATCACCGCCAGAAAACCACTTTTTGCTTTATTTGCCGCTTCGGCCGCCTTACTTTTGATTTGATTATTTAAAATTAATGCTAGATGCCGAAAAAAGGGCGTTAAATACCCTCGCATTTGTGCAGAACCCAACATATTAGAAATTTTTATAGCACCAATAACCTGCTTATTAATAACCAACGGAATCCCCCAATCCCATGCTGTCGTAGCCACTGTATTATAAGGCCGTGTATTATTCTCTGTCGCCATGGTGGTAGATAGCTTGGTATTATTAACCGTCGTAACTTTTTCAATTAATACTTTATCTGCAAAAATTTCTTTAATTAAGGGATCTTCAATGTCCTTTAAAACTGTTTTTTGTCCCAATAAACTCGCGTAATGTAACAGTCCTTCGTCCCAGTAGTAAATTTCAACATTGGTGCCGCCAACACATTCTCCTAGACCAATCATTAAGTTATTCAACATACCATCAATATCATCATCCGCTAATATCAATCCTGCCATTAAGTGATTAATCAAAAATAAATTCGCCTTTTCTTCCGATAAACGGCGCACTCTAGCTTTTAGTTTCTGATTTTTCGCTTGTAACTGAACCAGGTCAGTTTCATTGCTCATTTTGCCAAGCTATCTCGTTTTTCTTGAATCGCATCCGCCATTACCGTTTCTAATTCTTGTAAATCGACATCAAGCCAGTGCAACGGTAAATCAATAAATGCGGCGGCTTTTTCAGCGGCCTGCGTAAAATCATTACTGCAAGGTGTTCGCAATGCCAACATATATTTATGACTACTGTGAAAGATTTCCCGTATCACGCCAATATTATCACCAAAACAGGCTGTAATCATCGGTTCCCATGTTAATGCCCAGTCTTCTAATAAAAAATAAGCCCCTTTAGAAAGCTCCTGCATAAAATATTCATAACCTAAGAGCATAACAATACAATTTTGACCGTGCGTTCGACAGGTTTTATGCTCGTCTAGTAAACCTTCCATGCTTGGGTGGCAGCTACCATAAAAAACCACCGTCTCTTTGCCCTTCTCATGCTCCTCATCCAAGGCAGCATTGAGTTCAGTCGATAAACGATTCAAATAATTATGTAAGGCAGAATTTAGATAATGAGTTTCAATATGCCAGTTATTTTTTTTGATTAAAAAATCGGTTTCTTTATGCAAAATAGAGCAGCCCACCAACACTAGATTATCAGCCCGTTCTTCTATAATCGGAATGGTTTTCATGAGTATCTCCCGTATTTAAAAGCCGCCTCTAACATAGCAAGGATATTTGCTTCTGGTAGCTTGAGCGGCATAAAGCCCGTACCAAATAAAAAATGCCCCCCTGCTTTGCCTAACCTCATGATACGTTTTACTTCATCACGGGTTTGCTGTTCTGTCCAATGAATCATTTTTATATCATCAAGCACGCCACTGGTGAGACCTGTACCATTAATAAGCCGCTTGGATTCGCTGATATCATCCTCAGGGGCTGGGTAAAATATATTAACCTTAAGTGTATCAATCACCAGTTGCATCACCGTATTAATAGGCGCCATGCCGCCGTAATACACAATATTATCCGTGCCTGCTTTTAAATCCTCCTGCATCCACGGCATACTCCAATCTACAATGCGTTTTTTGGGCATAAAATACGTTGAGCCAAAGGGACTGGCATAAATAATCACATTAGCCCCCGCCGCACGATACGCGGTTAATTGTTTTTGCACAAACAGACTGCATTTTCTCACCAGCTCATCGCGTAAATCAACAGGGCCGATTAACACTAATTCCATCCATTTATCCATGCCCATCAGAATGACAGGCAATGTCGTTGAGGCAGTCACATAAGCACAGATAGGATTGGTAGAACCCACCTCATCCCGTAATATTTTTAAACAATCATCCATTACTTGCCAATGAGGGTGTTGGGTAATATCCTCAGGAATTTCAAAAGTGGCAATTTCATCCCAGCTTTTAATCACAAAATCCGCCACATTAGGCACGCCATTATCAGCAAATAAAATATCCTTACAGCCTAATAATTGGGCTTCTTTACCCACATAATGCGCACTCCAAACATTGTCATGCCCATAATGTTTTAGCATCTTTAATTGTGCGTCAGCCACATATTCGCCATTAGCAAAATACGCCTTAGGTGGCATCTTTAATACCTTAGCCCCTTGGTCGAGCAAATTACAAAAAACAGGCACTCTAGGGCTGGGTTGCCCAGAAACCGTTGCAGATAATATTTCTAAAGGCGTCATTAGCTTTTCCCATCCATAATAAGTTGATGAATAATTTTGGCTGCGGTTACACCATCCGCCGCCCAACTATCAGCACCGACTTTATTATATAGTTCATGGTCAAATCGGTAAGGTGCACCACCGACTACCAATTTAATTTTATCTTCTAAATGGCGTTCTTTTAACAAGCTGCGTACTTTTAAACTACCTTCTTCGCCTGTTGCGGTATGCACCATCATCGATGAGATAGCAATAATTTGAGCATCTTGTGCAACCGCCGCATCAACAAAAGCCTCGGCTTTGATGTTAACGCCTAAATCAACCACATCCACCATCATCGACTTTAAACAGCCCATCACAATACGTTTGCCCAAAGAATGTAAATCCCCGTACGAGGTGCCAATAATCACTCGCCCTATAATATCTGGAGGCGATTCAAATTTAGCCAACATTTGCTCGGTCACTTCTGCCGCGATTTGTGCGGTCATAAAATGTTGGGCTAAATTAGTATCTGCATTAATAACAATCTCCGCCATCATGACTTCTATCGATGGGATGATAATATTAAACACCACCTGTTCGGGTGTTACGCCCTCCTCAAGTGCGCTTTCTATCACTTCTAAAGCCAATTCTTTATCAATTTCAAAAACGGCTTCGTTGTAATCATTAATATAAGTTTCAAACATTATTTATCCCCCAGAAAAGGCTTTAAACGTAGATGATTAATAAAACAATCATCATACTCTGGAAACTGCGAAAGATTAATCACATGAACCAATTCGCGTAAATCATCGGTTATTTTTTTAGCATTCGGAGCCAGCAACATTTTTTCACAACCCGATAAAGCGGCATTACCAAATAACTTTATACGCGAACTATCCATAGTGGGAATCAATCCCGAAATTTGAGCATTATCGACATTTAAATGCTGACCAAACGCCCCACAAATCCACAGTTCACATAAATTATCGATAGAAATATCCGCCAATAGCAATAATTGTTGCATCGCGGCAGCGGTAGCCGCTTTAGCCCGTTGAAAAGCATCAATATCACCTGACTTAACCGCCGTATGAGGGTTAGTTTTATCTAATAAAAAGCCTTCCGGATGAGGGTTTAAAAAACGCCCCGATAATTTTAGCTCACCCTGCGTGCGTAACAAGGCAATCGCATCCACAAAACCCGAGGCACAAAAACCCTTAGCTATTTCATCATCAACTGTATCAAATACGAAACGATTATTGATTAGGCTGACCGCTCGAATAGCCCCCGCTTCTGCACTTAAGCCATTTTGCAAGCCTACCCCTTCAAACGCAGGGCCACCCGGAACCGATGTCAGCCAAAGTTGCTTGCCATCCCATAACGCAATTTCAGTATTGGTTCCAAAATCAGCTAATAAAATTGGCTCAGAATGTTGGGTAATATCGATTGCAATTAAATCAGCCAAAATATCCGAGCCGATAAAACCCGCCAACGGTGCTTGAATAGTAATGTCAGCATCAGGCATACGCCAAGCCTGTTTCCACGCAGGCAAATCAACCGGTAAACAAGTAATTTGATGTTCCCAACTTTCTGGGTCATAAAGCTCACTGCCCTCTTGACCGCCTAATATAGCCAGCATCACGGTATTACCCACAATATTAACTGCCCCGACTTTAGCTAAAATCGCTTTAATTTCGCCAATATCACGGGCAAGAATATCTCTAATACCCTCAATAATGGCATCACGGACAATCTCTGTGAGTGACTGTAAATTATCTTCGCGTTGTCTATGTGCATCCAGCCGCGTCAGCACATCCTCCCCTAAAGCCACTTGGGGATTATTACCATGCCGACACGCAATACGTTGTTGGGTATTTCTATCCCAAAACGATAAGCGAATATGCGTAGTGCCTAAATCAACCGCAACCGCATAAATGTTATGTTTAACCTCAAATTTTGGATAGTGATAATCAGCCCAGTGCTGCAAATCCAATGATTTCCAGTTAGATTCTGGCGCAGGATTATCTAAAAAAACTTCGGCATCACTGTTTAAATATAACTGGCACGCTAAACGAATATCAGCTTCACGTTCTTCTGCGGGGATTTTTTGCCATTCCGCGAGAGTTCGTGCATTAAAACTACCTTGTACGGTTTTAATGCTACATGCACCACAGGTACCAATGCCGCCACAAGCAGCTCGAACACGCAACCCCGCGATATCCAATGCCAAGCGTACCGATAAATCTTCAGGGATTTTTAGATGAATTGATTGTTTTTCGGTATGTAATATTAAATTATGCTGTTTAATCATAACTTCGACTCTTTCACTTCTGAATCAGCTACTGATTTTTTAACCGCTGTCACCCAGATTGCCTCACGAGAAAAAGCCTGCCACTGCTGTTTTAACCAGCTAATTAACGCATTCGCCAACCATAATGCCCACACTACCATTAAAATGCGGTATACATATAAAGGCACTGATATTAAGCTAATCTCAGCCAAGGTTTCGGGTACTCTATCTTGATACCACTTTAAAATATAATGCGTGGATTGATTGCCGATAATTTTCATTTCTGGCGCACCTAATAATCCATGATGCATACTGTAAAGCAGCGTTGATAAAGCAATTAAGGTCAATAAACCCAAGCCAATTTGCATACTATTAAATACATAAGGACGTGCCATTAATGACCCAGCAAATTGTTTGCGTAAATTAAATAACACAAACCACGCGACAATAATAAATAAACTTTCTACTGATACTTGCGACAAGCCCAATAACAACAGTATCCATTGTGACACGCCCAATGTTGTCCACTGATGGCATAAGCCCAATATGATGGCTAAACCCATCAACACCAATAAAGTCCCCCAAAATAGAATCGCAGGCCCCATAACCGGCCCATCTAGCCATAATAACCACCGTTTATCGGTATTAAATTTTATATTGACCACATGATTGGCACTGGGGGCATTTAAATTAATCTGCGAAGGTTGCCAAGCTAAAGCGGCTAAATTTTTATGCTCACTCCACTCAATAGTGTAATGATTATTTTGAGCGGGATTAATCGGCAAGGTCACTGTAATATGCTCTGCCTTTTTAGTTTGCTGCACCATTTGCGACACGCCATTATAAATAACCGCACTTATATTCGCATACGCAGGCAATATAATAGGGTGTCGTCCGCCTTTAGAGCTACGACTGTTTAAGCTCAATTTATAATGGTTAATTTGTGCCCCCAT
>CAJVYO010000009.1 GCA_913009515.1 uncultured Methylococcaceae bacterium | reverse complement strand
ACGGGTTATATCCGTGTCGCATTATTAGCACTCGTATTAAGTACCAGCCGATCAACTATTTGGCGGTGGGTTAAAAAAGAGGCATTCCCTCAGCCTATCAAGCTAAGTGCAGGTGTAACCGTTTGGCGTGTAGAGGATGTTAGGGCGTGGATTGAAGCAAAAGAGGTCGCTTAATGTTGACTCATTCAGTTTCAGGCAGTATTATTAGCTTGCCCTTGACACATTCAGGGGACGGGATTGAAGCCCCGCAATTAGGTCAATATAGGCCACTTTTCACAGTGGTTTTTTTATGTCCATTCAAAAGTAATACGGCATTACACCGTGTTAAGTCCTTTATGGTGGGCTGTATTGAGCAATCCTTAATTGGGTTGGCCGTTCCTTTGTGCGGTAGTTCGAACTTGATACAGTCCGCCGCCCAAGATTTCGAACTCAAAGGCAGTGGTTTATTTCCTCAACAAAGGCATAAATCAATGAACACTCAAAATCCGTCTAACCAATCCGTTAGCGAAATCCAAAACAAATTATTAGATATTAGCCATACTATCGGTGCGTTGAATGATTGCAACTGTCATTTTATGCAAGTATTAGCCCAGCATTTACAACGAACAGGGCAGCAGGTTGAGCAACTCACCGTTGCTGAATTAATCACTATCATTAACCGCGTTACTCAATCCTACAATAACGAGGTGTCAAAATGAGCCTTAATCTAAAGCATCGCCACGAAACCTACAGCACCAACAAACCGAACCTAATTAATGCCTATGATGATGTGGTTGTCATGGTAGAGCGTGGGCAATCTATTCTGCATTTAGTGCAAGGTCAGTTAGTTGAAGGTCAAACCGTAGAGGATAATGTTTTATTTTCTAGCCTATGTGCTGTAAGCAATGAACTATCAGACATTGAAGCATTGTTGAAACATTTAGTTGATGCACATTTAGATAACCGTAAGGCATAAAAAAGCCCCATTAATTAACAATTAAACAGGGCTTATTTACTGATACACTCACACAATACAGCTTCATTTTAACATGAGTGTATCGGTATTGCCCTAAGGATAAGAGCAAATGAAAAAATTATCACAAGCAGCACGCGTATTAGCTTACCTTAAGCGACATGGCAAAATCAGCACCGTTCAGGGCATGACTGAATTATGTATTATGCGTTTATCGAACTGTATCGTTCATTTACGCAAGCAAGGTCATGATATACGCACGACTCAAAAAAATGGCAATGGTATAGCTACTTATAGTTTGGAGGCTCACAATGAGTAGCCAATTAAGTATGATTGTTGCAGCGATTGAGGCCAATACAGGTAAAAAAGCCCGTTCAGCGGGTAACGGTTATCGTGTTGTTTGTCCTTTGCATGGTAAAAGCGATGCCAACCTAAGCATTAGCGATGGCGACAGCAAAGTATTATTGCATTGCCATAGTCACCATTGCGATCCTAAAGATATTTTAGAGTCGTTAGGCTTTAATATTCGGGATATTTACCACGAACAACTAAACCCGCAACAATCCAAGCACCACGCGATTAAAGCACAACGCAACCAGATCAGAGAAAGTTTACAGGTGGAGTTATTGATTTTATTACAATCGTATAGTGACTTTTATAAAGACCTATACGCGGATCAGGGGGCTGATGGTAAACGTGTAAGGCTTGCTGTTAGCCGTATTGGTAATGCGATGGACTTTTTTAAAAAGGAGGGCATTTCATGAGTAATATCTTAGACTACAACCATCCCCCAGAGAATAACGTGCCTACATGGGGCGAACCGTTAGCCATTAAATCAATCATGCCTGACGTACTTGCACTTGATGAGCAATTAATCCCTGAACCCTACCGCGATTGGTTAGCCGATATAAGTCACCGTATGCAAACCCCTGCCGACTTTGTAACAGTGAGTGCGTTAGTAGTAACGGCAAGTGTAATCGGTTCAGCGTGCGGTATAAGACCCAAAGCCTTTGATGATTGGGAGGTTATCCCTAATATTTGGGGGGCGTGCATTGGTCGACCATCAGTGGTACTTAAAAGCCCTAGTATGGGTGAAGTCATGAGGCTAATGGATAAACTGCAAGCAAAATATGGTGATGACTTTGAGCAGGAGCAAAAGGACAGTGAATTTGATGAGCTTATGCGTGAGGGGATGCAAAAGGATATTAAAAATCAAATTGCTAAAGTAGCCAAAGGAAAAGGCAAGGATTCTGTTATTGATCCAGCAGAAGTCACTAAGCTTAGAGCCGATTACTTAGCGGCATCAGAAGATGATGAAGCACCTAAGCGTAGGCTATTCAAAACCAATGAAACCAGCATACAAAGCATGACTATGTTGCAAAATGAGAACCTACGCGGCTTACTAACATTCCGTGATGAATTAACGGCTTTATTAGTGAAGTGGGATAGGGAGGATCATCAAGACGAACGTGCCTATTTTTTAGAGGGCTGGAATGGCAATGGCTCTTATACTGACGTCAAAATTGGACGGGGCTTAACCGATGCTAAAAATATCTGTATTAGCCTATTAGGGGGCATTCAACCTGATAAGTTAAAACGGTATTTATACCAAGCACAACAAGGTAGCAATGATGGTTTAATGCAACGCTTACAATTAGCGGTATGGCCTGATGAGCCTAAAGGCTGGAAGAATGTAGACAGCCGACCTAATGCCAATGCAAAGCAATACGCCTATAACATTATAGAAGCCTTAGCAGGTGCTAATTTTATAGAGTACGGTGCAGAGCAAGGCGAACATGACGACCGCCCCTTTTTTAGATTTAGCAATGCAGGGCAACAAGTCTTTAATGATTGGCTGATTAACTTGCAAACCGTCAAGATTAAAACAGAGGACAACCCCTTGATGGTTGAGCATTTGGGTAAATTTAGATCATTAATGCCAAGCCTAAGTTTAATTTTTCATTTAATAGAGATGATTGAGGGTGGTCCATCCGCCCCTGTTAGCGATAAATCAGCACGGTTAGCGGTTGCATGGTGTGACTATTTAGAATCCCATGCACGGCGTATTTATGCCATGTCGGAAAGCCCAGAACATGAAGCCGCTGTGAAGTTATCTGAAAAAATAAGCACTGGTAAATTATCGAGTCCTTTTACAACTAGAGATTTATTACGTAAAGGTTGGCATGGATTAAAGAATAACGCAGACATAAAAGCGGCTTGTTATATTTTAGTCGATGAGAATTGGCTAAACGAACTGATAAAACCAAAGCCTGAAACAGGTAGACCAACTGCCGCAGAATTTATTATTAATCCTAAAATTTTTAAATAATCGCACTAACACCTACTGACAAAACTGACTAAACCCCTTTTGTCAGTTTAGTCAGTTCGTACTAAGGCGATTTTAAGTAAAAAATTAATTACAGATTATAAAAAATTGGAAACAAATAAATGAAATTAAGAGCAATTATTGATGAAGCAAGCAAAGAGTACTGCAAGCCGCTAAAGGATTTAACTGTACTGTCTAGTAGTCGTGATCCTTACCGATTAGATACACCAGCGAACCATAAACTAGGCGAATGGTTAAAAGCTGCTTACCATTTAGTGAATCCGAACAGTAAAACCACACACCTGCGAGGGCTTCACTATATGCTAGTGGGGCGAGTTGATAAACCGAACGGCGAGCAATACACCAATACCGATGATAACTGGCAATGGTTTAGTAGCAAAGTAGCAAAAGCAGCACGTTGGTTAGGCTATATCCCTTGGGAGTTAATCCGTGATGCTAGAAATGCCCCGCCACAAATATTCACACCAGAATATGATGAGCCAACATGGGTGATTAAGATTGCTGATATTGAACTGTCAATCCCTGATGAGCTAAAGCCCCGACTTGCTATTGATGGTCATGTATTTAGACAGCCTTACCGACAAGTTATCATTGCAGAAAAACAAGGCGTTCAAGATGTACTGCAAGGGGTATGCTCTCATTATGATGCAAGTATGGTATTACCCGCAGGTGAGATTAGTGACTCATTAGTATATGGAATATTAAAAGCAGCCGCAGACGATGGGCGGCCACTTGTTATACATCAGCTAGGTGATTTTGATCCGTCAGGTAATCAGATGGCGGTATCAACAGCAAGGACGGTACAAGGGCTAAGGGATAGTTTATTCCCTGATTTAACCGTAATTGTAAATGCTATCGGCTTAACGCTTGAACAGTGTGAGGCGTGGAACTTACCGACAACACCCTTGAAAGAAACTGAAAAACGGGCTGAAAAATGGATAGCATTAATGGGGCGTGAACAAACAGAGCTAGATGCGGCAGTTGCCTTAGTACCTGATGAGTTTAGCGATATGGTGAAAAGTGCTTTAAGCCAATATTATGATGATGAATTATTCCTACGCTCATACCGAGAAATTAAACGCCTAGAAAATGAAGCCAATCAACAAACCCATATCTTTAATGATGAGCAGACCAGCCAGCTACATACACAGGCAAGACAGAAATTAGTGGGTATGCAAGAGCAGATTAAAGTGATTAAAGTGATTAATGATGCATTAAAGGTAGATATTGGTGAAGTGTCCGCCCCTTGTGAACTAGATATTATCTATGGTGACGTTAAACCAACATTAGCACCTTTACTTGATACCCGCGAGAGCTGGATTAAATCAACCGACCGAATGATTAAGCGTAAGGCTTTATTGCAAAGTGCTTAGTAGGGAGTAGCAGGCAAAGGTGAAAGTTTTAGTGCAGGAATTGATGCAGGCGGCTTAGTTTGTGGCTGTGGTAAATTCAGTTATGTGTAAGTGGGGCGTGGTCGTAGGTGTGGTTATGTGTCTCACCTCATATCAGGCTGGGCGAATGATAGGGCTAATTTTGTCACATTGATTGTCACAGTTCATCGGTTTATTTTTCGACCTAACAAAACCTAACATTTTAAACTTAAATTTTCGACATGATAAAACATGACATTTAAACTTAAATTTTCGACCTCATATAACATCACTTTTAAAATCAAATTTCAGGCTATAAACAACAAACAAGCCAGACTAATCTAAATAAATACACTATACTGGTGTGAAATTATATTCACAGGAGCATAAAATATGGATTACGATGGACTAAACCCGCTGCAACCAGAAATCGCTAAGATTATTAAGTGCAGCCCCAAAAGTCAGAGCTTAATTGCTAAAGCCACCAAGCAAGCAAAGCAAGCCTTAAATATCCCACTCAAACAACGCAAGCTAAGCCAGCAACAACGCGTAAAAGTATATAATTACCTTGTGAACATACATTCACAGACTGATACAGAAAGCCCTAAAGCACCTAACAATATGCCTGTGAACATACATTCACAACCTGATAGTGCTATTATTGATCCGTTTAGCATTGTAAGAGTCGCATTTTATTTACCACAAGATAACAGCCGCCAAAGATCCGTAGTCGCACTTGATGGGTTTTTAATCAACGCATTAGCGGCTAAAGGGATTAATCGTGAGAACATACCACAATGGCTAACAGATCAACTTGAACAGTGGGGAGAATTTAACCCAGCTATAGGCATTACAAGGCAAGTACGCTATTTAATCACCCTCACCACCACTAACAATCATTAATTAATGTTATGAAATTAAACGCCCAACACCACCAAGCCGCTCAACTATTAGTAAGTGGGATCAGTGCAAAGATAATAGCCGAACAATTAAGCGTTGATCCTGTAACAATAAGCCGATGGAAAACAGATTATGACTTTAAGGCATTATTGAATAGCCTGCTTAGTGAAGTACAGCAAGAAACCGCCGACAAATTAAGAGGTTTAGCCGCCACTGCCTTAGATACCATAGAGTCGTTAATGGCTGATGAGCTTACACCCGCTAAAGACAGATTAACCGCCGCCTTAAAGGTTTTAGAACTCACAAAAACAAGCCCTAAGCATATTGGTAGTACCAACGCCGCAGTATTAAAGCGTGATGCAGAACGAGATGCCGCACTAGAAAGTTATGGACTTTAAAATAGCCCCTGAAAACGTATTAGCGGTAAAAATGGAGTGTGACCGTATTCACTTGCTACCAATAAGTGGAATGGGTAAAATTGAGCTATACAGTGGAATATTGAAAGAACAGAGGAATGATGATTATTTGACCTTAACTGAATGCCGTTTAATAACTGCATTACTGATTAAGAAAATTAACACGATTGATTAAAACGGCTACTGATACGTATTTTTAATAAATACTTCAAATATTCAAGCGGCGACTTTTGTTGGTATTTTTGTTGGTATCGAAAAACCAACAGCCACTAAATATACATTAAAAACATATAGTTATGTCCTTAATGTGATGTCCCCCGTCTCCACCAAGTTATTTCGTTTATCAAAAAATTCACAACTGTTATTCTCTCTGTCAAACACTCTCAAATATTTTCTTCAACTTTAAAAAATAAATCAAGAAAAACAATCGTCTGCCGCTGTATTATACAGTCTTTATTTAAATATTTTTCAAGGGGAACATTATGGCTTCTTTAGCCTCTGCAGGTATTGGTTCAGGGATTGATATTCCTAGTTTAGTAAGCAGTCTTGTTGATGCAGAACGGTCTCCTGTAACTTCACGGCTTGACAGGCAGGAAGCCACATTACAGGCTCAAATATCAGGATATGGTACTTTAAAATCCGCGCTATCTTCTTTTCAAGGTTCGTTGTCGGAATTGAAATATTCAAGTACCTTTAGTTCAGTGACTACCTCATCAACAGATGAAGATGTGGTGACAGCGTCTGGTTTGAGTATTGCCGATAGAGGAAGTTATGATATTGAGGTAACACAATTAGCCAAATCACATTCTATTAGTTCAACAGCTTTTGCTGCAGTAGATACCACAGATAATTTAAGCACAGGGACATTAACTTTTTTATTTGGTTCAGATGCTGATCGTGAATCGGGTGGAAGTGCATTTGTTGCTCATAGCAGCAAAACGGCTGAAACAGTAACCATTTCAGATGCTGATAATAGCTTAACGGGTATTATGGAAGCGGTTAATAAAGCAGAAATTGGAGTAACAGCAAGAATTGTTAATATAGGCAAAGATGCAATTACGGGTAAAGATACCTTTAAATTATTGTTTAGTTCTGATGAAGCAGGCGCTGAAAATTCATTAAAAATTACAGTATCAGAAGATGTAGTGGATGGTGATGATTCTGTTGGTTTATCACAATTTGCATTTGATCCTTCAGTTGCTGATGCCTCTCAATATATGGCAGAGAATGTTAAAGGAAAGGATGCCAATCTGAAGTTAAATGGTTTACTTATTACGAGCACTACTAATTCTGTTAGTACCGCTATTTCGGGTACTAGTTTTGAATTGAAAACATTGGGTACAGCGAGTATTAAAGTTTCTGATGATAATACTAAAGTAACAGAAGCGGTAACAGAATTTACCGTTAAATTTAATGAGCTTGTTGATACTTTTGATCAGTTAGGTGATTATGATTTTGATAAGCTAGAAGGCGGGGCGTTATTAGGCGATTCTGTTTTACGCGGGATTGAATCAAAAATACGTCGTTTATTGAGTAGCTCGATTACCGATGCGGATGGTAATAATGTATCGTTATCATCAGTGGGGGTTAAAACCAATGATAAAGGGAAATTAGTTGTTGATAGTACAGTACTTGAAGCGGCAATCAAAAAAGACAGTACATTATTAGGTAAGATTTTCAGTGCACAAGGCTCAACCAATGTGTCACAAGGTAAATATGTCACATCAAGCACGACAACAAAAACAGGCTCTTATGCGGTTAATATTGAGGCGCCGGCAAGTAGAGCAACACTAACGAGTACGACAGATATTAGTGGTCTTTTTACATCAGGTTATACACCCGTAAATGGTAATGAGTTTTCTATTAAGGTTGATGGTATTAGTTCTGGAACATTAAATTTAGATAGTGCAGCTACTTATAATAACGGCACTGATTTTGCGGCGGCGATACAAGCTGCTATTAATGCGGATAGTAGTTTAAAAACAGGCGGAGCGAGTGTGTTAGCCAGTTACGATACCGGTAGTAATACACTTTCCTTATTATCTGCTTTATATGGCAGCAAATCGAGTATTGAGTTATTTGATTTAACTGATTTTCCTGCCTTATCACTACCCACAACTCAAGTGTTAGGGGTTGATGTGACAGGAACTATTGGCGGGCGTGAAGGTAATGGTTTAGGTAAATTATTGACCGCAAATGGCGATGCATCAGGCTTAGTTATGGAGTTTGCGAGTACGGAAACAGGTAATGTCGGGAGCGTAGCATTTAATAGTGGGATTGCCTCTCAATTAGATTCGATATTAACGGATTTTTTAGCGGCAGATAGTTTGATTGAATCTCGTTCACAGGGCTTAACAAGTAATGTTGAGCGCATTAATACACAGCGAACGGCCTTAGCTGACAAAATGACCGTTTTAGAAGCACGTTTATATAAACAATTTAACACCATGGATTCTATCGTAGCTAAATTACAGTCTACCGGTGATTATTTAACGCAACAGCTAGAAAACCTACCTGGTGTAGTGAAAAAGGAACAATAAACAAATGAATGATAAAACAAAAGAAGCATTAAATAGTTACAGTGAGTATGGTGTAAAATCAGAAATTGATGTAGCAGACCCGCATCGTTTAGTGCAAATGCTATTTGATGGTGCATTAAAGCGTATCAATATGGCTAAAGTAGCGATGAATGCCAAAGAAATTGAAAAAAAAGGTAATCTTATTGGTGAGGTTATTAGTATTGTTGGAGGGTTAAAAGATACTTTAAATATGGATGAAGGGGGCGAGGTTGCTGAAAATCTAGCCGCTTTATATGAGTATATTGAAAATCGTTTAACGATGGCCAATGCGATGAATAGCATCGGTATATTGGATGAAGTTGCTGAGTTGTTAGCAAGTGTAAAAGATGGTTGGGATGGTATTAATCGTCCTGCCGGGGTAACTGAAGAAGTCGCTGAAAAATTAGCGGTTGCTGAGATAATCACAGAAGAAAAAAAAGCCGCTGAAATTATCCCACCTAAATTAACTAAGCCGTTAAGCAGTCGTTCTAATCGTGCTTTAAAGGCATATGGACGTTAGATTACGTGATAACAAAAATTGTTGAACAATCACAAGCGATGCTTCAGTATGCTAAAGATGAAGCTTGGCAATTGTTGGAAGAGACACATTTAGAACAAACATTGTTATTGCATGATTTTTTTGATAATCTTTCTCGGGATATTACTGAGAAAGAACATCAGGATTTATTGTTGGTTCAGCAATTAAGTCAGATTATTACAAAATTATTAGAAAAAAATAAAGCAGATGTGAGTGGGCAATTGCTTAAGCTAAAACACGGTCAGTTAAAAGCCAAGTCATATCAAGAAAATCCTTAGTCTTATAATTAGAGAGTAAAAATGAAAAAAATTTTAGTTTTATTGGCGTGTTTATCGTTTAATGCTTTTGCTGCCCCTGTGGATATCAATACCGCAACCGCAAAGGAATTAGCGACTAATTTAAAAGGCATTGGTTTAAAAAAAGCACAGGCTATTATTAAGCGTCGTGAAACAGAAGGTAAATTTTCCAATGTAAATGAGTTGGCTAAGATTAAAGGCATTGGTAAAAAAACAATTGAGGCTAATAAAGCAAATTTTAAAGCGTTGAAAGTGGCTAAAAAGAAAAAATCTACAAAAAAGAAATAAGCGGCTAAAAATAAATAAATTAACGTTATCCGGAGTGTAGAGACTTAGTTAGTTTATGCTCCGAATGATTCCTCTGCTTCATTTCATGCTTTACCATCAATTTCTTATTTTAAAAATTCAATGAATAACGATTTATCTATTCTGCATTTAATTGCAGAGGCCAGCCTGGTCGTACAAATAGTGATGGCATTACTATTGATCGCTTCTATCATATCTTGGACCTTTATTTTTAGTAAACGCAAACAGCTCAAACAGGCTGTTAAAGTGATGGATGCGTTTGAACATCAATTTAAAAATAGCGGTGATTTAGAAAGCTTATATTATCAATTATCGAATAAAGGTCATGACACGCTTTTAGGCGTTGAAAGAATATTTGTGGCAGGTTATCAAGAATTTTTGAAAATGTATGAATTACCTCAAACCACTGGGCAGGAAAAAATAGAAAGTGCTCAAAAGGCAATGCGAATTTCTTTAACCCGTGAATTAGATAGTTTAGACGAAAGTTTACCTTTTTTAGCAACAGTGGGTTCTACGAGTCCTTATATTGGTTTATTTGGTACGGTGTGGGGGATTATGAATTCATTTCGTTCTTTGTCTGGTGCAAAGCAAGCGACTTTAGCACAAGTTGCACCGGGTATTGCGGAGGCGTTGGTTGCTACGGCGATTGGTTTATTTGCTGCGATTCCAGCGGTGATGGCTTATAATCGATTTTCAACATCAATTGATCGCTTAGGCAGTCGTTATGAGTTATTTGTTGATGAGTTTGGCGTTTTATTGCAATATCAGGTACGTTAATTAATGGCTCAACGTAAACGCAGAAAAGTGATGGCAGAGATTAATGTGGTGCCGTATATTGATGTCACATTAGTGTTGTTGATTATTTTTATGATTACGGCACCGATGGTTCAATCAGGGATTGATGTTGAGTTGCCGCAAGCGATGGGTAATGCAGTCACTGGCGATGATTTGCCATCGCCGATTATTATTACCATTGCAGAATCAGGTGAATATAGTATTGATTTAGGCGATGGCGAGGGTGAAGCCTTGGCAACAGCGGAAGAACTGTTATTATTAACCGCTGCAACCCGTCAAAATAAAGCGAATACACCGGTTTATATTCGCGGTGATAAACGCGTTGCTTATGGAAAAGTGGTGGTGGTGATGGCCGCATTAAAAAATGCAGGGATTGAAAATGTGGGTTTGATGACTGAGCAGCAGCCTTAAATGTCAAAATATAGTCTTTCATTTTTATCCGCGTTAAGTTTACATGCTGTTTTAATGGGTTCTTTTCTGCTTGATTTTAGTGAAGAACACGAGGCTGTTAAAGTGACAGTAGACAATCCCCCTGAAATTATTCATGCGGCAGTGATAGCTGATGAGTGGGTAACTGCAAAAGCATTGGAGCTACAAGTCGCTCAGCAACAACGTGATACGGATAAACAACAAAAAACGCACGCATTAACGCAACAAATACAGCAACAAGAACAGCGTTTAGAGCAGATTAAAGCTGAACAATTAGCGGTTGTTGAACAGCAAGAAAAACAACGTTTAGATAATATTAAACAAGAACAGGTAGCGGTAGAACAGAGAAAACAAGCGGTTGCTGAACAAGCACGTGTCAAAAAAGCACAAAAAATCGCCGCTGAAAAAGTAAAACAACAGCAGATAGCAACGCAAAAAAAAGCGGTAGAGCAGGAACGTAAAAGAGTCGCTGAAGTGGTTCGCCAGAAAGCAGTTGCCGTAGAACAGCGACGTGTTGCAGCGGTTGCACAACAAAGAGCCTTAAAAATCGCCGCTGAAAAAAAGGAAAATTTACGTTTAGCCGCGGTAAAACAACAAAAAATAGCAGTTGCGAAACAGCAGCGCCAACAAGTATTGCAGGCACAAAGAAATGCACAATTAGCAGCTGAAAAAGCGGCTCGCATTGAGCAAGGAGTTGCAAGCGCCAGTAGTTTAATCAAGCGTAAAGTGAACCAAAATTGGAACCCGCCTATTGCTGTTAATAAAGGCTTGGTCTGTACGATTAGGGTTGATTTAATTCCGAGTGGTGATGTAATGTCAGTGCAAGTGATTAAAAGTAGTGGTAATCAGTTGTTTGATGATTCCGCAGAACGTGCTGTTTATAAGGCATCGCCGTTACCTGTTCCTCAAGCCGCTGATGTGTTTAAGAAATTTAGACGGTTTAGTTTTATTTTTTCTCCAGAATCCTAAATTAAAGATAATCATGTTAATAAAAAAAATAGCCACTTTAATGCTGAGTGTGAGCCTATCGATTTATAGTTTAGGGGCACGGGCAGAGCTGACCATTGAAATTACGGAAGGCATACAGAGTGCTTATAATATTGCGGTCGTGCCTTTTGGGCAGCCAAAAGATAATAAGCTAGAGGTCGATGTCGCATCGATTATTAGAGGTGATTTAGCGGGAAGTGGTTATTTTCGTTCCTTAGATCAAAGTCATATGCTGGCATTACCGCATCAGCCTGCACAGATTAAATTTCGTAATTGGCTAGCTATCGGTCAAGATTATGTGGTGATTGGTAATATAAAAGCAGAAGGTTCTCGTTATCATGTCGATATGAGTTTATTCGATGTGGTTAAAAAAGAGCAGTTAAAAGGCGTGCGTGTTACGGTTGAAAAAAATGCCTTACGGCAGGCAGCTCATCATATTAGTGATGCTATTTATAAGCGTTTATTAGGCGTGAAAGGCGTTTTTACCAGTCGTATTGCGTATATAACCAGTCGCGTAATCTCTAAAAATAACCATGAATATAATTTATTTATTGCGGATTATGATGGCGCGAATGCGGTGTCAATTGCGAAATCCAGTGAGCCGATTATGTCGCCTGATTGGTCGCCGAATGGTGAGCAATTAGCCTATGTTTCATTTGAAAATAAAGTCTCTGAAATTTATGTGCAGACCTTAGCAACAGGAAAACGTAAAAGTGTCGCAAAATATAAAGGGATTAATGGCTCGCCTTCATGGTCGCCTGATGGTAAAAAATTAGCACTTACTTTGTCAAAAGGCGGTAATTCAGATGTTTATATTTTAAGTTTAGATAAACTTTCATTGCGTCAGTTAACAAAGTCAAGAGCCATTGATACCGAGGCAACATGGTCACCGGATGGCAAAACCATTTTATTTACCTCAGATCGAGGTCGCCGACCACAGTTGTATGTGATGCCGAGTAATGGCGAGGGCGGAGCAGAACGGATTACCTTTGATGGACTTTATAATGCGCGGGGACGTTTTTCAGCGGATGGAAAATTGATTACTATGGTGCAGGCAAAACAAGGAAAATACCATATTGCGGTATTAAATTTAGAAACAGGTGTGGTATCAGCCTTAACGGACGGTCCTTTAGATGAATCACCTAGCTTTGCTCCGAATAGCCAAACTATTATTTATGCACGACGTAAAGCGAATAAAGAAATTTTATCAACGGTGACGGTAGACGGCGTGACTAAACAGGATATAGAATTTACTGAAGGTTCGGTAAGAGAACCTGCATGGGCAAAATAAGCTTTTATTCAAATATAATTTCGAATTTAACTATATAAAATATTATGAATTTAAAAAATACAGTAACGATTATATGCTTGGCGGGTGTTTTATCGGCCTGTGCAACAGATGAAGCATTAGAAGAGGGGCTTGATGTTAATCAAAATATTCCCGCTATTAATGTTGATAATAAAGGGGCTTCGGGGCAAGGTTATAATGCGAGTACCGCAAATGTAACCGGCTTAGAACTGAATCAACAATCAGCCTATGACAATAATTTATCTGCAGCAGAAAAATTAATGCAAAGCTCTGATTTTAGTGATCCGAGTAGCCCTTTATCGACACGAACAATTTATTTTGAATATGATAGTAGTCAAATTTTGGATAAATTTGTGCCGATTGTTGAGGCTCATGCATCTTATTTAATGCGGCACCCGAATCAAAGTTTAGTGTTACAAGGTCATTCTGATGAGCGAGGCACGCGAGAATATAATATTTCGTTAGGTGAGCAGCGTGCAAAATCTATTTTTAAAATGATGCAATTATTAGGGGTGATGGCAAGCCAAATTAATGTAGTCAGTTATGGTGAAGAAAAGCCGATTGCCTTAGAACATAATGATGCGGCGTTTAAGTTAAATCGCCGTGTAGAAATGGTGTACAAATAGTAAACAACCCCTAAGCTAAATATTTAGGGGCTTTTAAGAGATTAAGACCCCATGTTTACCAGACAACTTATAGGAGATTTTAAAAGTAAGTAGCCGATAGAATTGATACAGATACCCTTGGTTGTCGCAACAGACTGAGGCTCTATCGCTGGGAAGTAGATAATACTGTGAGGTAGGTATTTGACAACCCAGTGGACAAAGCAGTTTTATCTTGTCGAGTTGAAGCCGGATTTATCATTAACTCTATTAGTGATAATACGCATAACCTAACAAACGGGAGTTTAACGCTATATGTTTGTATACGTCATTAACAAAAATGGTGAACCATTAATGCCATGCAAACCTGCAAAAGCAAAGCATTTACTTAAAGCAGGTAAAGCGAAGGTGAAACAGACTCGCCCTTTCACTATTCAGTTATTATGGGATTGTGAAGATAATAAACAACCTGTTATTGCTAGTATGGATACGGGAAGTAAGGTGATCGGAAGTGCTGCGATCACCAATGGTCAGGTGATTTATCAAGCAGAAACACAGATCCGTCAAGATGTTTCTAAAAAGATGACACAACGTGCTATGTATCGAACAACCAGACGAGGAAGAAAATGTCGCTATCGTCCTGCCCGTTGGCTTAATCGTGCTAATAGCCATAAGACGGACAGATTAGCACCTTCCATTCGTTCAAAAGTGGATAGTCACTTGAGAGAAAAGAAACAGATTGAAGCAAAATTGCCTGTGACTGAATGGAAAGTAGAAACAGCGTCATTTGATATTCACAAGATAACAAATCAAGAGGTTAAGGGTATTGATTATCAAAAGGGCAATCAAAAAGGATATTACAATGTGAAAGCTTATATTTTAGAGCGTGATAATTATAAGTGCCAGTCAGGAAGAAAAACGAAACATTCTGAAAAACTACACATACATCATATTCAGTTCAGGCGTAATGGCGGTACGAATACACCATCAAACCTAATAACACTCTGTGAGTGTTGTCATTCTGACTTACACGATGGAATATTTGATTTTAAAGCGAAGAAGAGTATGACTAAACATGCGACTGAAATTGGGATTGTTAAATCTCAATTAAAGAAAGTATGGGATTTTACTGAAACATTTGGTTACGAGACTAAATTCAAGCGTGAACAGGTTTTACATTTGCCTAAGACACACTATAACGATGCGGTAGCCATTGGTTGTGAAGATGACGAATGGGTAAAGCCTTTGGAAGTTATCCTTCATAAGCGACATGTTTCTTCGGGCGATTTTCAACAATTTAAAGGTGTAAGAAGTGAGAAAAAAATCCCCACAGGAAAACTTTTTGGACTGAGAAAGTTTGATTTAGTAAAGACCAGTAAAGGAATAGGGTTTGTTAAAGGTAAGCGAAGTTCAGGCTTCTTTGCCTTGATGGATATTTTAAATAATACGTTAACTACTTCTGTCAACGTTAAGAAAAATTGTGACAGACTCGCAGCCAGAAGTACAACATTAATCGGAGGATGGCAATTCCTCCCCGAAGCTAAAGACTTCGGGGTTTCTTTGCCACAAAATTTATGAAAAAATTAGCAATTGCAATAATGGCTTTATCTGCATTACAAACGGTACAGGCTGAAGTGAGACCATTACCGCCGGTTATTAATAATTCAACCTATATGGATGGTAGCCAATACGTTTCAACACGGACACCGTCTAATAAACCGATGTTAAATATGTTGAGTCGTATTGAGAGTTTGCAGGCTGAAATTCAGCAATTACGGGGTTTGGTTGAGCAGCAAAGCCATGAAATGAAAAACTTGATGCGTCGTGAGCAAAATATGTATAAGGATATCAATGATCGCTTTCAAGCATTGGAATCGGTTGCGACAGTCCCTAGCAGTGTTGATGTTAATTATGCAAAAAAACCTAAGATTAAATTAGGTGAAAATTTAGCCATTCCTTTGGCGGAAAGACAAAATCAGCAACGTCTTGAAGAAAGTGTACGCTTACAAGCAGAACGGGTTGCGAATAACAATAAACCTGCGACGGCTAAACCGAATGAAAAATCGGCATTTGAACGTGCTTATAAAGATATTAGGCAAGGTCGTTACCCTGAAGCGATTAAATTATTTAAGCAGTTTTTAGCTAAATACCCTGATGGACAATACAGCGATAATGCGTTGTTTTGGTTAGGATCGGCTTATAAAGTGACGGGGCAATTTAAACCTGCGAAACAGGCTTATAATCAAGTATTAACACAGTTCCCAGCGAGTGAAAAAGCGGCATCGGCATTATTAAAGTTAGCCGATATTAGCTTGGATGAACAAAAGAAGAAGCAGGCGATTAATCTGTATAAAAAAATTACCGTACAGTATGCTCAAA
>CAJVYO010000008.1 GCA_913009515.1 uncultured Methylococcaceae bacterium | reverse complement strand
ATAACCGCTGAAAGCATCTAAGCGGGAAGCCCCTCCCAAGATGAGATCTCACTGGAACTTTAAGTTCCCTGAAGGGCTGTTGGAGACTACAACGTTGATAGGTCAGATGTGGAAGTCCAGTAATGGATGAAGCTAACTGATACTAATTGCCCGTGAGGCTTGACCATATAACACCAAATACGTTTGGTGTTATAGAGAATATAGCAGACATTAACGCTTTTACTGTAAGAGAACAAACTTTAAACTCAGTAAAAAATACAGATTTCCTAGTATTTAAGGTTAACCCCTTAAATATAAGACAATTATATCGAAAGATATGATTAAACCAAATTGCTTGGTGACCATAGCGAGCGTGAACCACCTGATCCCATCTCGAACTCAGAAGTGAAACCGCTTAGTGCCGATGATAGTGTGGATTTATCCATGTGAAAGTAGGAAATTGTCAAGCTCTTAAATACTAAAAACCCAATCTTTAATTAGCTTGGGTTTTTTTTTGCCTAAAATTTAGGAAAAGTTAAAATTTCCACCATAATCTATTTATAGATTATGGTGGAGCATATAAATGCTATTGAAAATTAATTTGTTAGGCCTAGCTCATTTGTTTCTTCTTTAAAAGATCCTAGGGCTTCTGATAATGTATTGTTTTGAGGTGATGTTACAGTAGTTGGGTCTTCAGTAGGAGTTTCAGTTGTTTCTGGTTCTGTAGTCGTCACGTCATCAGAAGAACTACCACCGCAGGCTAATAATGATAGAGACAGAGTTAATAAGATAATAAGTTTTTTAAGCATAATAATAAATAATTTTTAAAGTAGTAGACAAATATCTAAGCATATATTATGCCGTTTATTTTTATGATTTAAATAAATTAAGTGAGAATATAAGTGCTATTGGATTGATTTATTATGATTTAAAAATATTTTTTTAAAAATATTTGATTTATAAATAAGTTTTTGTGTGGCATATAACGTATTTTAAGGCATATAACTTATAAAATAGTGGCATATAACGTATTGCAAGGTGTGCTAATGTGTTTTTATACTAACTTTATTAGGCTATTTAGTTGAATTTTTAATAATTTTAAGTAATTTTAAGCGTTAGATTTTTTTGGAATGGTTTTTGCTGATAAGAATATTACATAGTGATTATATTTCTTAAGGATTTTTTTTATGCGACAACCATTTAATTTTATAAGGATGCTTTTTTTAGGCATGCTTATATTTCTCGGTAACCATTCATTAGCTTATGCAGCAGCAAATAAGTTTGATGAATTAGTTGACCACCCTAAAATTCCATTATTAGATGAGTCAGGTACAAATGTACTCGATAGTGGTAAAGCGTATAGTCCAAAAAAAAGCTGTGAAGGCAGTGGTTGTCATGATTATGATGCCATTAACCATTCATATCACTTTGAATTTGGTCGTGATGAAGCTGATGATTTTTATGGAAAAAAACGTGGCTTACCTCATTTAGTTTCTCCTGGTTATTTTGGTGGTTATACGTGTATGGGTGGAAGTAATCCTATCGTATTAGCTAAAAAGAATAATGCGAGTGCAGAAGAATTTGGAGATTGGGGTTCAGCTGGTTGGGTAAAGGATTGTGCAAACTGTCATACTGGCGGTGGTTGGGCTGAGTTAGATCGTGATGGTATTCGCTATGATCAAAAAGATCTGTCAACAGTTAAAGAGTTTGATGGTGATTATTATGATCGTGTAAAGCAGGATGATGGCACGACAAAAATTGTACCTCATGACTGGAAAAAAAGTGGTGTTGTTGAAGCGGATTGTATGCTTTGCCATGCTAAATTTTCAGAGTTATCGGTTACTGAAGAGAGTTTAATAGAACAGCCTGCAGATAATAGACGCGGTGGTGGTGGCTGGGTTCGTGGTCAGCGTGGAGATTTTACTGAAGCAGGTTATTTTCGTGAAACGGGTTCAGCGATTATAGAAGCGATGAAAAATAAAGATGGCGTTAATATGCTAACTTTTAGTCGTTCTGAGCAACAAAAACATAATCATATGACTGGCGAAATGGAAGCAAGCGTTGGTTTAGATTTAGACGAGAGCGGCAAGCCAATTTTAAATTGGAATGCGGCTGCGTTTGATTCAGAAAAACGTGTTGTAATTCCAATGTTACGTTTTCCAGAGAATGATAACTGTATGGCTTGTCATAGAACCAGTAATGGCCGTCGTGGTTTTTATGGTTTTGGTGATGCGGCATTAATGACTATTGATGAGGGAATAGAAGAAGATTTAGAGCCTACTGGTGTAATTGTTGATGATTATAAAGATGATGTACATAAAGGCAAAAAATTTACAGATGATAACGGCGAAGAAAGAACAATTGACAATTGCAATGCGTGTCATGCAAAACAATATTATAAGCCAGCAGGTGCTCCAATTGACTTAGATGCAAATCATGATTTTCCTAAGGGAAATTCTGATATGGATTTACGTAATGATTTAGATTATCTTCCGAATGCCAAATCATGTGAATATTGTCATGATGAAGCGGTTAATAATGTTGTTCCGTCGGGACACACTGATGGAATGTTAGGTGCACATCGTGAATTATGGAAAGGTAATGGCGATATGGCTGGCTATACTGAAAACAGCCTAACTAAAATTACGCAAACCCATTTAGATGTAGTCGGCTGTCAAACGTGCCATATTACGAATAAAGACGTAGATATGTTATATCGTTACCGTAAAGGTGAAGATGGCGTACAAAAAATTATTCCATATAATCCACGTTTACGTTATTACTGGAAAGATAAAACATCGGGAGATGTGTTAGTTAAAAATGACCGTAATGCAATTTTTAAAGCAGGTGAGGATGAGAATGGACCTTATGGTATTATTTTTGACCCAGTAACAGGTGCTGAGTTTGCACGTGTTTCGGCAAGAATGAGTCACGGAAGTCTAAGGTATTCAGACCCTGAAGATTATGAAGGCTATGTTGCTATGAAAAAAGCATACGATAGTGTATTAAAATCTAAAGGTTATGTTAATCCTGATACGGCAATGGTTTGGACTGAATCAAATGAGTATATTATTTCTCATAATACACGTCCATCACCAGAGGCTATGCCTTGTGGTGATTGTCATGCTAAAAAACAAGACGGTGCTTTTAGCTCATTACTATCGGTTGACGGGGTTTTAGGTGAAAGTAATACCAAAGATGTCACGGAATTACCTAATAAACGTTTAGTTGATGAAGGTATTGTGATACTTGACCTTGAATATATGAAAGTTGATGAAACAGGCAAAGTAACAGAAAATGTTTCAGATATTTTATATGCCACTAAGGTTGATCCTTTTATGTCAGCTTTACGTAATTCCAGTGCAGCTGAGGTTGTCGGTTATTTTTCTAAAAAATCAGTAGAGAATGCATTAACTGATTTATTATTAAATGATGCGGATAAAACCAAAGTAAATAGTGTTTTAGACGGTTTTAGTGATAGTTTTATCTTTAAAGGTAATGAGACTAATAAGACAATGACTGGGTTAGTTGCTGTTGCAACGGGTGGTAGTGTTAATAATGCTTTATTACCTGGTTACCGTGCTCAATTTGGGCAATTAACAGAGCAAGGTGAAAATGCTGCGAAACAAGTATTAGCAGCAGAATCATTAGGTTCTTTACGTTCAGGTGTTGTGTATTTTAGAGTACATGACCAACAACGTAGTTTAGTTGAAAGTTTTGTTGGCGGTGATGTTTTATTAAAAATACCGTACCAAGGCAGTAAAACATCAGCTGATGCTATTAATGTTGCTTATATTGATTGGACTGTAGAGGCTGTTAATACAGTTGATACGGCTGATATTGTTGCAATACAAGCTGCACAAGGTGATGGATCTGTAGGTTATGTTATTTTTAAAGCGGCAGCAACAGGATTCTATTTTATTGCTGATAAATAGAATACTGAACGGAATAAAGATAAACAAGGATGTTTAGGACATACTAGCTTTACTCATGGAGTATGTTTTTAAATTACACTAGAGGAGAACTAATATTATTAGTTCTCCTTTTGTTGTTTTAATAAAATAAAAAATATGAAAAAAATAAGTGAATTAATTAGTGAAAATGAACAGCAAAGTAAGGTATTAGAAAGCACATCTTTAATTGAACAAAGTATGCCATGGTTATTTGGTGCAGGGATTGCAGCAGGTCATTTATTAACTGCATCAAACTGTACTATTCCACAGCAAGGTAAATGTGCTGTATGCGGGGGATGTGTTGTCGCCTTAGGTTCTTTAGTGGGCTGGGCGATATTAAAAAAACGTGATGGCGATGATTTTTATAATCAATAAAAATAATTGTTAAAAAATTAAGTGTCATGCAAGTAAGTTTACTCTCTTTATTAATAATTTTATTGTGCTATGGAACGGATGTTTCTAGTGCTTGGAATTGGAATGGTACCTTGAAAACTAAAATACAAACTGATAATCGTTATACGCGTTATGTCGATGATGCACGTGTTTTTGGTGAAATATGGGGGAGTTTTGAGGCCTTTGATAATAATAGTTGGCTCATATCTACGGATTTTGTGAGTCGTGAAAGCCTTGAAGATGGATTTGAAGGTGATATTTATCAGTTATACGCTGAAAAAAAGTTAGCTAATTGGAATAGCAAGGTAAAAGCAGGGCGTTTTCAGCGTGCGGACAGTTTAGGCTATTACAGTTTAGATGGTGCAAGTTGGCAATATAAAATGCCTGAAAAGGGATTGAATTTTGAAGTATATGGCGGTAAGCCATTACGTCAAGAAGATGTACGCTCAGTGAGCGGTGATTGGTTATATGGGTTTGAGTTGTACAGTTTGCAACAGTTAAATTGGAAAAATAAAGTCTTACCGATTGATTCATGGGGTTTGCGATTTGGTTTTCAGCAATTTCATGATGAGCAAACTTCAACGCGTTTAAGTTTAGGAAATACGATTGATGGACATTTTAATCAAGATTGGTTACATGCCTATGAATTTTCATTTATGAGTACTCTCGAGACTGAAACAGGTGTATTTGAAGAGTTATTAACGAGTTTATCTATTGATATTACTGAAGCACGTCGGGTGCGTATTAGTTATGCATTATATGAGCCTAAATTAGTGTATCCAACCTTTAAAGAAAGATTTTATAGTGCCTACTATCAAGGCCGACAAGATTTATTGAGTATGAGTTTTAATCATGATGTTGGCTCTACTTATAGTTATCACGCAGGTTGGAAGCGTGCGGCTAGAAATACAGAACATGATATTGGTTATGGTTTCGATATGGGTATGCAAAGTCAATATTTTGCAGATTGGCGTTTAAGTGCTGATTTCGACATGTTGGAATTTGGCAAAAGTAGTAGCTATAACCTGTATTTTAGTGGTGAATATTCATTGAATATTAACAGCTTATTAACGTTAAATTTAGCGTATTCACTGGATGACAGTATTTTATATGCAAAAAATAAAGCAGCTGGTACTGAAATTAAGTACCGTTACAAGGTGCAACGTCATGTATTTCTTGATATTGCAAGTAGTTATATTGTGAATTCACGACTGAATGATGAATATTTAGTCGGTGTACAGTTGACATGGTATTTTGATAATTTTCAGCCAAAGGTCAAAATGTAATGCATTGGTTATTTTATATGGTGTTATTTATTTTACCTATCGGTAGTGTTACTGCTGAATTAGCACTGGAAAAGAGCATGTTGCCTAAGTTGCAAGTTATTGTTCCGCAGCATTTAGGTTCAGAAAAACGAAAAAAAGCAGAAACGTGGTGGGAAAAACGAGATCAACGTAGTGATATTTATTACCCCCACAAATTACATTATTCCGTGATGGAAGAGGAAGGCGATAGTTGTTTGTTATGTCATGCTTTCCAGAAAAATGATGAGCATAATGAAAATAAGCGTAAACCGTTAAATGTGATTGCAAATGAACCCTTGATGGGTATTTGCCATGATTGTCATGTTGATGAAAAACGTGGGCCGTGGCGATGTGATCTTTGCCATGATGATCCGAAGAAAATTTGGCCTGCAGATCATAATTCAGGTTATATTCAGCATCATGGTGAAGATAGCCAACAAGATACAGAAATTTGTGAAACTTGTCATATTGATCGTAAATTTTGTACCGATTGTCACTTTCGACGCGATACCTTAGGCACCGGTTATCATCCGCTGGGCTATATTAATCGACATGGATTGGAATCTCGTATGATGCCTGCAAATTGTGCACAGTGTCATAATAATTTTTACTGTAAAGACTGCCATAATCAATAAGTATGAATAAAAAAATATCGATTTTAATGTTGGTCATAGGGTTAGTTTTCATTATAAAGCCTATTTTTGCTGGTGATGTTTCTTTGCTTAATAATCAGTTAATGCTTACGCCAAATCACGGCGGTGATGGTAGTGCTTGGGGGCAAGCTGAGTGTATGAATTGTCATGTATTGCGTGGTATTCATCGAACAGCTCCTGCCATTAAACCCATTGTACAAAATACAGGGTATGCGAGTTGTGCAGGATGTCACGGACAAAATGGTACTGCAATTAAACGCGAATGTGTGCTTTGTCATAATAAGCAATTGTTACCTAAAAGTCCTATTATGCAGGAAGCTAAAAATCATAACTTTAAGTTGGAACAAGATAGTGTGCTTACGGATGAGGACTGTCTAGCCTGCCATAAATCATCTGATATGGATGGAAAATTTGAACCTAAAATTGATTTAACCCACTTTAATCTAAAGGGTTTAGATTTACCCTATCAAAGTGGTAGTGATTTTTGTTTGCGTTGTCATAATCAAGATAACCAGCAAGTAGGTTATACGATGCAAGCCCGTTTTGAGCGTGATCCCTTAGTGAAAATGGCACTTAATTATAAGCATCTTGATTATCACGGAACACCTAAAGGAGGAGGAAATAGAACTTATACAGGTTTACGTGATGGTTATAGTTATAAAACCAATGTGGAATGTAGCGATTGTCATGCAATGCATGGTACGCATAATGAAAAATTGATTATTGATCGTACTGATGCTGGCGTTAGTTTATTAAATGACGCAATAAGAATGCAGCCTATTAATGTACATATAGAAGAAGGAAATTATGCTCAGTTATGTGTCACCTGTCATCAGTCAGTGCATGATGTTGAGGAAACGAATGAAGATGCAGGTAATGGCTTGAGTGGTGTACATCAGGTGAGTGGTTCTTGTTTAGACTGTCATACACATGGTATGGCAGCACAAACAGGTCTGTAATAGTGATATTGGCTTATATGTGGCTATTTTTAGTAATGGTTTTTTCTGTGCAGGCTGCAGACAAACTTA
Organism: uncultured Methylococcaceae bacterium; assembly: GCA_913009515.1. Classification (GTDB taxonomy): domain Bacteria; phylum Pseudomonadota; class Gammaproteobacteria; order Methylococcales; family Methylomonadaceae; genus Methyloprofundus. The sequence continues at coordinate 10,484 of CAJVYO010000008.1, read as the reverse complement.
ATTTACCGCCTTTGCATCACGTTGTGGGTGTTAAACCTTCGGAGGCGATAAATATTCCTGATGTATTTAAATTAGGTGAGCAGCAAGAGTTGATATGTGCAACGTGTCACGGTTTAAAAGATATAGATAAAACACCTGTAGAGGAAGTTGATACAGATTCCGCTGATTTTTTAGTCGGTGGTTCGTATAGAGGGCTGACAGGATTTTGTTATCGTTGTCATGATGAGAAAAAAACACAGCGAGATAATATTCATTTAATGTTTGATGAACAAGGTGACATTAAAAAGGAAAATTGTACTTTTTGTCATGAAGATGTGCCTGAGCGTGATAAAGCTCAATCTATTGCTGATGTTAAATTGCGTTTGCCATTGAAAACTATTTGCTTAGGTTGTCATTTAAAAGACCCACATTTTAATTCAGTTGAACATCAAGTTAAGCCTGCTCAAGATGAAATGCTTGAGAGAATTGAAAAAAACAGTAAAGAGCAAGGGATTATTGTTCCCTTAACAGATAAAAAAGAAGTGGTTTGTGTGAGTTGCCATGCTTCGCATCAGTATGGGGTGCTAAACCCTGAAACACCTGCTGGTAAGCAAGTTAAAACAGAAAATTTAGATGTGGGTGTGGATTATAAAGAACACCCTTGGAATAGTGTATTTACCGCTGATAAAGCGTTACGTTTAGATGAATTTAATCAACAACATAATATGCAGGTTAAATTTTCTTATCAGCGTATTGTACAAGAAACATTATTACGTTTGCCTGCTAAAGATGGTCAGCTGTGTTTGGTATGTCATGATTTTAAAGATTAATAGTAGAGAATAAGCATGCGAGTAATAAAAAATATAAAAGCGATTCCAAAAATACAAAAATTTCGTTATGGCATGATTTTGTTGGCAAGCATTAGTTTATTAGGGCCGCTCGCGTTTTTACCGCAATTAGTAGGTAATGATGACCTTTGTGGTACTTTATGTATGCGGCGTTTTTATCTGTATTTTCCTGGGATGACATGGGAGGATTTTTTTGTACATGTTAATGCGGCTGCGATTGGCGTTATGGCATTTGGGTTGATTTTATTAACGACGTTAATTTTTGGACGTATGTGGTGTGGTTACTTGTGTCCTGTGGGTGGATTAGCCGAGCTTAGTTCGAGGATGCTTAATGATCGTTGGAAAATTGAGTTTCGTTCGTTACCTCAAGTGCAAATTCGTTATGGTTATTTTGGTTTTTATTTAGTTGCTATGCCTGCATTAGGGATTAGTGCTTGTAGTTTGTGTAATTTTATTACCATTCCTCGTTTAATTGAGGCAATGAGCGGTGAATATCGTGGCATGATTTATTTGGTCTCAAGTGTGGGGCTGGTAAATTTAGGATTATTACTATTATTGGGTGTTTTTGCGAGTAAAGGACGAGCGTATTGTCAATTCCTATGTCCTATTGGTGCGGCAGATAGTATTATTAATCGTATTGGTGCAAAGCTACCATTTGCCCACCGTATCCGAGTAGCGAAAGAACGTTGTACGGGGTGTAATATCTGTGCTCGTAATTGTATGTGTGGTGCAATTAAGATGGTTGATAAAATCGCGACTGTTGATCAGATGTCCTGTATGTCTTGCCATGAATGTGTTGATGTGTGCGATTGGAATGCTTTAGCATGGACAACCCCGCCTAAACATCATATTAATGAACCAAAGCGTATTAAGAAAAATACTGAAATTTTTCCTTTACCTGATTGGCAAGCGGTACATATTCACTCTAAAAAAGAAGCGTTAGAAGGCGAAACGACAGGAAGAGCTGTACCGCAGGTTAACTGGGTGAGTGTTTTTAATGCAATGGTATTGTTGACTGTTATTTCAGTTATGATTGTTGGTTCATTTTTGTAAGTATTGGATAAGGTTATAGAGTGGGTATGTTGCAATCTTTTCTGTTTATTTTTTTATTATTGTGCTCTTATCATAATGCTGAGGCAAATCCGCGTTATAGTGATCCCGATGGTTGTTTATCGTGTCATGCCTATGAAGGCTTAAACTTTATTGATGAAAATGGGGTGCCACGGAGTGCCACGATTAATGGTGAGCATTATGCCAGCTCTTTGCATGGGAGTGTGCCCTGTAAAGATTGTCATCGAGAAGTAGTTGATTATCCCCATAAGGTTGAAAATACGGAGGTTGATTGTAGTGAATCTTGTCATATTGAAGAACCTTCTGAAGGTGTGAAATATAGTCATGATGTGATTCATGATGAAATGGATAAATCAGTCCATGCAGATGGCTGGTATAAGGGATTGACTGGCGGGAATAGGTTAGAGGAAATTGAAACAGAGCAAGATCCTTCTTGTCGTCGTTGTCATAGTAATACCTTATATATTGCAGAAGCTCAACTCGCTAATTTCAAAGATGCGTTTGATCATGCTGAAACAGAATGTGGTAATTGTCATCAAGGTAAAGCATGGATGGGGCAATTTGGAGGACATATTTTGCGTCGCTTTGTCGGACGACGTTGGAATAATATTGAAAATAATCAAATGTGTATTGATTGTCATGGTGATAAAAAAGCCATGTCTGATGTGAAACAGGAAGATAGAGAGACCTTAGAAAAGCATCCACCAAGTGAACGTTTTATACAAAGTTCCGAAAGTTATACTAAAACCTTACATGGACGCTTGATTGATGCAAATTCTAATTTTGGTGCATCTTGTATTGACTGTCATGCGCCTGAGGGTTGGAAGCATGAAATCCGTTCTTACCATGACGAAAAATCAGCATCACACCCTGATAATTTAGGTGAAACCTGTGGACAATCAAGCTGTCATAGCTATACCAAAAAGCCAGGTAACGAAGGTTTTACAATGACCGACATGCATGATTTATCTTTGTTAGGTTTAACGAATATGGAAAACCCATTAGAAGTCGAAGGTTTGTCAGAATCAAATTGGTTTCGTAGTGCAGCGCCTATTTTATTGATCAGTATCATTTTTGCATTAGGAAGTTTGATTTGGTGGTTATTTTTTCGTACAGATAAAAAAATTATTGCTATTTTAGGCGGTGATCGTTTTGAGCAGGTGATGATTGGACGTAAAGGCAAGAAATCCAAAGGAAAAAAATCAGCTACTAAAAAGCCAAGGGCTAAAAAAATACCAGCTAAAACGGTGACAGCAGAAGTAAAAGAAACTGAAGAAAAAGTAGAAAATATCCAAGCTACAAAAGAAGTAAAAGATGCATCCGCAGTGAGTGATAATGTAATCTCTAAAGCTGATCAGGTGGAAAATAAGTTAAATAATAAAGGTGAGGTGGTATCTGAACAAAAACGGAATGATACGATAAAGCCAGAGAGCAAAGATGATAAAGGTGTTTAATATGTATTTTCGAATGATGATAGTGTTAATACTTTCTACGATAAGTAGTTCAATTTTTGCTGAAGGTTTATATTTACAGATATTAAATAAGACTGTTTTGAATGCAGAACAAATTCAAAAATCTAAACAAAAAATCGAGAAATATAAGCCAATAAAGGTACATGAGGAATTGGTTGTCCCGCCTTTTCATAAGCGTGGACAAATGAATGCTTCTTTAGAACATAGTATTTGTACCGGTTGTCATTTATCGCCCCCGCATACTAAAAGCGATAGAACGCGTACCTTTATGAATATGCATACCAAATTTATTGCGTGTGAAACCTGCCATTTTAGACCTGAAACGGTTAAGTTAAGTTATCGCTGGGAAGATGTTCGTGATGGTAAGCCTTTGCAGGCGAAACAAAAATTATTTAGACAAATTGCTGAACCAGAAGAAAAGCCTGAAGAACGGACTAAATCCTTACATTCTTTTTATAAAATAACGCCTTTTTATCAAAAAGAATCTGTGGTTTTGCGTAAACAAAGTGTTTTTGCTAAGGAAACCACGCGATTATGGGAGCAAGGTACATTAGACGAAAAATCTCAGCATCGAGCGTTACTTCATGCCCCTTTAAAGAAAGAAGGACCTGAATGTCAAGAGTGTCATGATAAGCAGAAAAATTTTCTTGATTTAGAGGGGTTAGGAGCAACCGCTTATCAAATTGAAAAAATTCAAAATAATATTATTACGCAGTTTTTTTCACGTTATAAAGATAAACAACAACGTATTCGTATTATGAGCATTTTACGATGATGCGATGGTTTTTTAGTTTTATTGTTTTATTTATTTTTTCTAATAGTTGGGCTGTACAACAACAAATTCCTATTAGTGTCGGTACACATATTATCCACGCAGATTTTAATCAAGCTACCGGATTAGCACTTGATAACATGCGGCAGTTATACGTATTAGATGGTATGAATTCTCGTATTATTGTCTTTTCACCTGAGGGGAAAAAACTGCGTGAGATTAAGAGTAAAAACATCCAACAAGATTTTTATAAGGCGATGGGGTTATCAATACTAAATGATAAATTATATGTTGCAGATTCGCTGAAACATCGGATTATAGAATATTCATTACAGGGAGAGTGGTTACGTAATATTATTTTAACAGCCCCTGAAAAACAGACTTTATTACCTGAACCTGTCGCTTTATTAGTACGTGAACATGAAATTATTTATGCGGATAGACGTTGGCATCGTATTTGTTATTTAGATATTAAAACGGGTACTAAAAAGCATTGCATTGGTGAGCGTGGAGAAATGAAAGCTCAGTTTCAATACCCTTTTCAAATTGCAGTAGACCGTGATGGGTATTTGAATGTTGTTGATATTTTGAATGCACGTATACAAGTATTCGATCGGGCTGGGCAATATTATTCACAAACAGGCAAGTTTTCTACGCATAATTTTTATCGACCGAATGCAAATACGTTTGATTTTTTAGATTTTCAATATATTAGTGATGTTTATTTAGGGACGATTAGCATTTTTCAAAAAGGGCGTTTTTTAGGTTTATTAGCTAACAAAGATGGCGAAACTTTAAAATTTACGACGCCTGTAGCGATACAATATGATTCAGCAGGTTATTTATACATATTAGATGCAAAAGAACAGCAGGTTACACGAGTAGTATTGGATTATAAGGCGTTAATAGCATTTCCTAAAAAAGAACAGGAAATTTCACGTAAAAATTGTGTTTTATGTCATTTAAGTTGGGCAGATGGTAGTCGTGATATAGCGTTACGCGATGAACAGGCTATTTTGCCTGTTGCTGCATTTGATATGTGTTATAGCTGTCATCATGGTGCGGTATTAGATTCACGCCAGGCGATTCCACATGATTATCAGCATCCTACAGTCTATGATTTAGATGAGGAAAAAAACGCACGGCATAAAGCATTGCCTCGTAAGGATAAAATTCCTGAATTATATCCCCATACCGATAAACAAGAGTTAAGTTGTACAGCGTGCCACACTCCCCATAATAACAATCAAGAGCCGCCCACGTTATACAGTGAAAATCATAACGCATGGTTACGGGGAACGGATTATGGTAGTGAGCAATGTGAAGCTTGTCATGAAAAAAACACAAAAGGTGCTGGAAGAGAGCTAGAGAAAATATATGGACTTAATCATCCTTTGGGTACAAAAATGCATAAGCCAAAGGGTAAAAAAATACAGCATTTAGAAACCGAAGATCCACATTTACAAAAGGGGTTGCCTAAAGGATTATTAGCGAATGGTGCTGTTTTGGGGAAAGATGATGCTTTAGTTTGCCAATCATGTCATCAAATACACCAAGGTAAAACTGAGAATTTGTTAACAGAAACAGATAAAAGTGGCGTGTTATGTGCAAGCTGTCATAAGCGTCAAGCACCTAAAGATGCAAAGGCAGCTCGTAAAGCAGGTGTGCATCCCGTAGATGTAGAATTAGAAGAGCCTGTAGAGATTCGAGGTAAGAAAGTAGCAAGTGTACAATGCCAAAGTTGCCATAGTGTACATAAAGGGACTTTAGAAACAGCGTTATATCCAGATAAAATTCAAGACGCAGAAGAATTATGTATTGGCTGTCATCAGCGTCAACACGCGAAAGACGATAAAGAAGCAATGAAAAAAGGGATTCATCCTATGAATCTTGAGTTAGATGAATCGGTTAAAATAGCGGGAAAAATGGTTAAAAAAATAGGCTGTTTAAGTTGCCACTCTATTCATGATGGAGAACCTAATACACCCGTGTTGCTTGAGCAACATCAAAATGGTGAGTTGTGTGAAAATTGTCATGAGGGAAAGCAGCGTTTAGTTGGGACAGATCATGATTTACGTGTTACAGCGAAAGATTCAGAAAATCAGCAGGAAGAAAAACCGCTACATTCTGGTGTTTGTGGTAGCTGTCATAGCCTACATCGTGGTGAAGCAAAACAGCAATTTTTAAGCTCAGTTATTAGCGTTGATAAGCAAGAAAGAGATAAGACAGCACCGGGATTTAAGCGTGACGAGTTATGTTTGAATTGCCACCAAAAAGAGGGGATTGCTAAGGATAAAGAAATTATTGATTATGGTCATCCATATCAAGATATGGTACTGCGTTCAGATGAAAAGTTAATGCCTTTGCTTGGCTTAGAGCAGGAAAAAATTACTCCAATAGGTGGGATTGCATGTATTACTTGTCATGAGCCACACACTTGGAAGCCTTTGACTGTGGCTCAGGCCATAGAAAAAAGCTATCCAGTGTTAGATTTTAAAAAGCAAGAAAATAGCGAAGGAAATGTAGTAGATAGTTTTTTACGGCATAAAGGGGTTAAAGGTACGTTCTGTGTGGATTGTCATGCACTGGAAAGCTTACCTAAATATAAATATTATCATCATAAGAATAAGGTGCGTGATATTGGGATAGATTATTTGCAGTAATTGTTTAAATTATATAAAACAGGTTAAATGACCTATAAAATAATTTAAAATAGGTCATATGACTTATTTTTTTACTAAAAAGAGAGCTTATGCTTTAAAATAAAAGTTGAGATTTGATTTTATTGTTAATTATTAATGATAAAAATCATATGAATAATTTTTATGGAGAAAGGATATGTTTTCATTGGTGAGAGATAATATTGCACAATTATTTGAAAAAAAAGCAGCAAATTCGTTAGTTTTATCAGATTTACAGAATCATGATGAGTTAGGTAAGCAACATGCTGTTGATGCGGTGAATATATTGATAAAATACAAAACAACGGTACATGAATTTACAGAAGATATTATTGATTTTTGGCCTTTACCAAAGCGGGTCATGACACGTTACCAACTTGATAATGCTGAACAATTAAATGAATGGCTAGATGATTTGTCTTAAATTAAGGCTGATTGTATGTATCTGTACTTTATCTTAATAGCTGGGCTAACATAGTTTAATTAACACGTTTTCTTATCTTAATTGATGGGGCTATAAAATAATAATGGAATGCAAATTGCTTGTTGTAAATAATAATATAATTATTAACTAATTTATTAAGGTACAAAAGTATGAGAAACAAGCAATCTTTATTTTATTGGGCAATATTGTCCAGTACGCTGTTATTTGCTTATGAAGCAAGTGCAGCCAAGGGAGGTGGAAAAGGTGGTAAAAATAAAACCGACACTGTTCCTAGCCAATTTAGTTTTATTGACCAAACAAATGTTGCATTGGATAGCTTAATTAATGCCAATACCATTACGATTAGTGGGATTAATACGGCAACAGCTATTAGCATTTCAGGGGGTGAATACTCCTTAGATAATGGGGCAAGTTTTAGTAGTGCAAGTGATACCGTGCTTAATAACCAAATAGTGCTAGTGCGTGCGTTAAGCTCAAGTAATTATCTTAGCTCTACAAGTGCGACATTAAATGTGGGTGGAGTGAGTGATGTTTTTTCTTTAACGACCTTAGCAGATCCAACACCCGTTGCAGATACTACGCCAAATGGATTTAGTTTTACCGCTCAAAGCGAGGTAGCATTAAATAGCTGGATAAATGCGAATAGCGTTATGATTACAGGTATTAATACAGCAACGGCTATTAGTATTTCAGGCGGTGAGTATTCTTTAGATAATGGTGTTAGTTTTACTGCCAGTAATAATACTGTCTTAAATAATCAGCCTGTTTTAGTACGAACACTCAGTTCGGCTAATTATTTAAGTACAAGCTTAGCAACTTTAACGGTTGGTGGCGTTAGTGCTACATTTAATATCACAACCTTAGCAGACCCAACCCCTGTTCCTGATACCACGCCGAATGCGTTTAGTTTTACTGATCAAGTAGATGTAGCGGTCAATACACTAATAAGCTCTAATAGCATTACGATTTCAGGTATTAATACTGCAACACCAATAAGTATTGTAGACGGTGATTATGCAATTAATGGTGGTGCTTTTAGCAATACTTCAGGTTTAGTTAATGAAGGTGATAGTGTGCAGCTTCGTTTAAATTCCAGTGTAAATGAGGCAACGATTAGCAATGCAACATTAACTATTGGTGATGTTAGCGATACGTTTAGTGTTTTAACTTTAACGAGTACTATTCCTGTTGGTTCAACGGGTAACCCTAGTTTTACCTCAAATCATTTTTCAGGTTCTGCTAATTGTGCAATGTGTCATGATGGTTTAACTGATAATACGGGGAAAGACGTATCGATTGTAAATGCATGGAAATCAACGATGATGGCGAATGCAACTCGTGATCCTTTATGGAAAGCGAAAGTGCGTACCGAATTAAATCGTACCCCTTCTTTAGCGGGCACGATTAATGATAAATGTTCTCGTTGTCATGCACCGATGGCTAATTTTGAAGCACATCAAGATAATGCACCGATTGAAATTTTAGATAATGGTTTTACTAACGCTAATAATGCCTATCATGATGAAGCAATGGATGGCGTGAGTTGTACGTTATGCCATCAAATTGAAGATAATCAAATACTAGGTACTTTAGATGGAATGTCTGGACATTATCCACTTAATAATCAGAAAAAAATCTATGGGCCGTATGATAATATCTTTGCTAACCCTATGATTATGAATACAGGTTATACACCTGAATACAGCCCGCATGTTAAAAAATCAGAGCTATGTGCGACGTGTCATAATTTAAAAACACCATTTACCGATGATGATGGTAATGTATTAAGTAGTACACCAGAATCTGAATTTCCAGAGCAAATGCCGTATAGCGAATGGTTGGCGAGTGATTATGCTGCAACGACTAGTTGTCAGCAATGTCATATGGCACGAACTGATGGCGTATCTATTTCAACACGTCCTATGTGGATAGAGCCGAGAGATGACTTTGCTGAGCATGTCTTTGTTGGTGGTAATAAGTTTATGTTAGATATGTTAAGCAATAATAAAGAGGAACTTGGCGTGATAGCGACGGATTTCTCTAAAATTATTGCAGCGACTGAGAACCTGTTATCACAATCGGCTAATATTGAGGTATTAAGTTCTAGTCAATCTGCAGGTCAGTTAGCGTTTAATTTACGTATTAACAGTCAAACGGGACATAAATTACCATCTGCTTACCCTTCACGTCGTGCGATTTTGCATGTTACGGTGAAAGATAGTTCGGGTGCAGTAGTATTTGAATCAGGTAAGGTTAATGCAAATGGTAGTATTGAAGGTGTCGATTCAGATGTTGATCAAAGTTTATTTGAGCCACATTATGAGGTGATTACATCGGCCGACCAAGTGCAAGTCTATGAAGCGATTATGATGGATTATAAAAATGATGTGACTTATACATTATTACGCGCAAGTGACTATATTAAAGATAATCGTATATTACCGAATGGTTTTAATAAGCAAACCGCACCAAGTGATGTAAAAGTTGCAGGTGCCGCTTTTACTGATAGTAACTTTATTGGTGGAAGTGATGACATTCGTTATCAATTATCAGGCTTAGCAGCAGATAGCTATACGGTCACGACCGAATTAGTTTATCAGACCTTAGCGTATGGTTTTGCTCAAGATTTATTTAAAGACAGCTCTAAAGAAGTGACAGACTTCAAGCGTCTTTATAATGCGTCTAATGCAAAAACAACGGTGATAACGACTCATGATTTTATTGTGACACCGTAATTTAATTATATTTTTACAGCCTCACATTATCATTGGTTGATAGTGTGAGGCTATTTTTTTATTGGTCATTGGATTATTAAATTTTTAAACTATTCTGCGTTAAAATAGAGGCAGAATAGTTTAAAAATTAAAGAGTACCCGCTAAATGCTTGAGGCAAAAAATCTATATTGTGAACGTGATGATCGTATATTATTTAGTCAGTTAAATTTTACGATTAATGCTGGGGAAGTAGTACAAATTGAAGGTCAAAATGGCAGTGGTAAAACGACTTTATTACGTATTTTATGTGGTTTAAATGACGCTTTTGAAGGTGAATTATTATGGCAAGGTCAAGGAATAGAGAATATTCAAGCTGAATATTACGCTAATATGTTGTATGTTGGACATTTATCGGGTGTTAAATCAAGTTTAACAGCAGAAGAGAATTTGATTTGGATGCAGCAACTTGACCCTAAGCTGTATAAAATAAGTATTACGGAA